>JAGNPA010000358.1 GCA_017989885.1 Aquabacterium sp. | reverse complement strand
GCCACCAGGTTCGAAGATTTCATTTCAGTTCGAACGAAGTGAAGGTGGTCCCGGGTGTTGCAAAGAATTGCTGAGCCGGGACTTGGTCGAGATTGATTCGACAGAGCTCCTTGTGTCAAACGAAGTGACCGACGACGCTGTGTGGGCCTATCGCGCGCGCATTCCCAAGCTGTGGGCTGTTTCGCCGTTCATCGGTGCGGCATACATTGGCAAGTCGAGGCTCGTGCAAGGTCGCGGTGAGCTTCTCGAAGTCCGGGATGTTTCAGGACGAATGCGCAAGGCTGGCACTTGTGTCAGCCAAGAAGGCGTCCACTTGATCGAAAGAGTGGGCAAGACGGTGCAGACACATCTCTACTGGAGTGTCGGATACGAGGTTGAAAAGCCCACCTGCAGGTGATGCGCATCAGCGTGCACTGCGCCCCGCCGCGTCAATGACCGCACGCGGATACTCCCGCTCCAGCGCGGCCAGCTCTTCATTGCGCTGCTGCGCACTCCAGCCCTGCACCGACAGGATCTGCTGGCGCGCCAGTTGGTAGCGTTGCACTTGTTCCTCCTGCCCGTACAAGGCCTCCTTGAACTCGCTGCCCAGGAACTGCTCACGCAAGGCGCTGGCTTGCTGCAGCTGGAGGATGGCGGCCAGGCCGGGCTCCACGTTGGGGGCCGGCATCGGCTGGGCTTGCGTGGCCCTCAACGCATCCTGGTAGGCCGCGTAGCGCGTCATCAGGTCGGCGGCCTCAGCCAGGGCAGGTTCGCTCAGGTGGGCCTGGGCGGCTTCCTTGAACTGGGCAGCGATCACCTCGGGTGCCGCGCGCGGGTGCTCTGACAAAAAGGTGTCCAGCACATCGCGGGTGTTGCCCGCCAGGATCAGACGGCCATCGGGCTGAGCGCGCAACTGGTCGAGCGTGGCCGGTGTGGCGGCGGCAGGGTCGGAGGTTTCCCACGGAAACCGGTTCTCTGTCGAGGGGGCGATGCCCCCCGATGTCGCGGTGCCTGCGAGGCGTTCGGAGGTGCCATCTCCCGAGGGCGAGTCCGGCCACATCAGCACCACCACAACCAGCAGCGACAAGGCGGAGAGGGTGGCGACAAAAGTTTTGTTCATGACATGTGCGCAGGGCCCGATGCCGTTGGGCAACGACACCGGGCCCTGCTGTTTCTACCACTGAGAGCGGATCAGATCAATTCAGCGTGTTGGCGGGCACCACCGGCAGCACGATGCTGGAGGGATGCTCGGCGCTGTTGAGGATCACCGTGGTGCCGCCATTGGCGTTGGCCTGGTTCGGCAGCGGCCACACGCCTTGTGCCTGGTTGCTGGCGCTGATGGCCACGCGCAGCTTGTGGCCGGCGCGGATCAGGGCCGCATTCGGGAAGATCTCCACCGGCACCAGCGTGGGCTTGCCTGGCACCACAGCTTGAGCCGAGGCGGCCGTGAACGGATGCCAAGGCTGGATCATGACGCCGTTGACGTAGCGCGAGCGGCTGGTGTCCACCGCGCGATAGCGGGCCGACATCAGGCCGGTGCTGATCGGGGTGGCCACGCCATCGGGCGAGACGCTGTCCACGCGCACGGCCAGGGCGGCATCGGTCTGGGTGGTGGTGATCCACACATCGGCCTGAATCGGGCCGTTCAGGTACATGTCGGCGTTCAGCACAGGGGTTTCATAGATGGCTGCCTTCTGGGCGGTTTCCACCTTGGTGGCGTCCTTGTAGCAGGAGCCACCCAGGATGCCGGCGATACCCAATGTCCACTGGTCGTAGCTGCTGGAGCACTTGCTGCCGTCATTGAGCGTGACCTCAGCCTTGACGCTGTCGCCGCTGCGCGAAACGCTCACCACCGGGGCGGCTGGCTCGGTCACGGAGGTGGCTGCTTCGGATGAGGTGGGGGCTTGTGCACTCAGGAGCTTGCCTTCACGCAGGTACATGCGCTGGGCGGACATCTGCGGGTGCGGCCAGTCAGTGGCGCGGGCGTAGCGTTCGGCGGAGCCGGTGCCATAGCCTTGCACATACTGGGTCACGTTGGGCATGGCGGCGGCACCGGTGTTCTTGCCCTTGAGATACTGGTCAAACCACTGCAGCAGCAGGAAGCGGCCCTTGGGGACACCCTCGGCCCCACCGATGAGCTTGAAGATCGAGCCCACGTGCGAGCCCGGCAGCACCAGCAGCTTGGTGTTGGCGTTGCGCTTGACTTGCTCGTACAGCAGGGGCACGTCGCGCTGGAAGATGTCGTTGGTGCCGCCGACCAGGAAGGTGGGGACCTTGATCTGGTTGGCGCCTTCGATGGGCGAGCGCACCGACCAGAACGAGCCGTCGTCGGTGGAGATGCCGACCTGGCCGGCCAGGCCGTTGTTCACGGTGGGCAGGTACCAGCTGTCAATGGCGTTGATGTGCTGCTGGTTGGCCAGTTTGATGGTCGAGGCCAGCTTGGGGTTGAGCAGTTGTTCGACGGTGTTGAGTGCGCCCACGCTCAGGCCGTGGGTCAGCGGCAGCCAGATGCTGAGGAACTGGGCGTTGAGCATGCCGCCCACACCGACCACGCCACGGTAGGCGTCGCCCATGGGCACGGCGGCAAACACGGCCTTGACGGCGGGGTGTTGCTGCTTGGCGGTGAGCATGCTGGTGATGCCCAGGTAGGAGGTGCCGGCCAGGCCCAGGTTGCCGTTGAACCAGGGCTGCTGGGTGACCCACTTGACGGCTTCGCCGTAGGCTTGCTGTTCGGCCTCGCCGATCAGTTGTGTCTCACCGGTGGACATGCCCGTGCCCCAGGCGTCCACGGCCACGGTGATGTAGCCGCGGCGGATCATGTAGTCGTCCTTGCCGCCGATGATCAGGGTGGTGTCGCCCGTGGCGATGGTGCCC
>JAGNPA010000357.1 GCA_017989885.1 Aquabacterium sp. | reverse complement strand
ACCAGCTCCAGCCGGCCCAGTCGCACCTCGCCCGCCCACAGCGCCTGGGGCGACAAGGTGGCCAGCGACACCCGGGCCGACACCTCAGGCAAGGACAAGGCCACCCGGCCCTGCTCGTCCAGCAGCTCGACCCGGTGCAGGCTCAGCACCGGCCACATGCCCTCGGCGTGCCCCTGCAGCGCACCAATGCGCACGGTCACCCCCAATGCCCGAGTGGCTTGTTGAGCCAGGTCGTCCCGCCAATCGCCAATACGGGGCAGAATCTGGAACAGCAACACCGCCCAGGCCACCGCGGCCAGCAACACCCCCGCCCCCAACAGGCTCAAGGTGATGCGGGTCAGACGCCGCGTCGCCCGCCCCATGAGCCGGGCCGATGACCACAGTGTGTGCCGGCGCCCGGTGGCGGTTTGCGTGGAACGCTCAGAGGAAGCAGCAGGAGTCTCAGACATGGATCAGACAGTTCACCCGTCGAACCGCCTACAAAGTGGCCTGACCGCTGCTCTACCATTGCCAGTACAGCCCCAGGGATCGACAAGTGATCACCCTAGCACAGACCTCTTCGCCGGCGACACGGTCCATGATTGATTTCCCTTTCGATGCGGTGCCCACCACCACCCCTGCGGCCCATTCCCGCTATGTCCAACGGGTGCGCCGACGTTACGCCGACGAGATCGCCCGGTTCGCCCAAACGGCTCCCGGCACGCCCCGCACGGCCCAAATCACGGCCCTGATCGCCCACCTGCGTGAGCAAGGCCGCGAACTGGGCTCGGCCCTGCGCGTGGCCCGCCACCTGGTGATGGAACGCCTGGCCTGCCTGGACGTGGAAGCCGGCGCCCCCATGCTCGAGGTCACCGCCTCGGTGACCGAACTGGCCGAGGTCACGCTCGACCACGCCATGGCCGCCGCCGAAGCCGAACTCGACCTCAAACACGGCGCCCCGCTCGACGCGCAAGGCCAGCGCCTCGATCTGTGGGTCATTGGCATGGGCAAACTCGGTGGGCGCGAGCTCAACGTCTCGTCCGACATCGACCTCATCTATGTGTACGAAGACGAGGGCCACACCACGGGCGTCGAAGACGGCGGCGTGGTGCGCGGGCGCATCACCGCCCACGAGTACTTCAGCCACATCGCCCGTCGCCTGTCGACCCTGATTGGCGACACCACCGACGACGGCTTCG
The DNA here is from genome assembly GCA_017989885.1 of Aquabacterium sp. Taxonomy (GTDB): domain Bacteria; phylum Pseudomonadota; class Gammaproteobacteria; order Burkholderiales; family Burkholderiaceae_C; genus Aquabacterium. Next base: position 1,682 of record JAGNPA010000357.1, on the reverse strand, counting down.
TCTTTCGCGTCGACCTGGCCCTGCGCCCCAACGGCAACTCCGGCCCCTCCGTGGTCAGCATGGGGATGCTGGAGGAGTACTTCCTCGTTCAGGGCCGCGAATGGGAGCGCTTTGCCTGGCTCAAGAGCCGCATCATCGCGCCGCGCCGTGCCCTGCCCGGCGGTGACCACTACACGCGCGCACTGGCCCTGCGCGACCTGGTCATGCCCTTCGTGTTCCGCCGCTACCTCGACTACGGTGTGTTCGAAGGCTTGCGACAACTGCACCGCAAGATCCGTGACGAGGCCACCCGCCGCGCCGCTGGCCGCCCCGAGCGCGCCAACGACGTCAAACTGGCCCGAGGTGGCATCCGCGAAATCGAGTTCACCGTGCAACTGCTCCAGGTGGTGCGCGGCGGCCAGTTCCCGGAAATCCGCACCCGATCCACGCTCAAGGCCCTGCCCCGTCTGGCCGCACGTGGCCTGATCCCGCCCGACAAGGCCGAGAAACTGGCCGAGGCCTACACCTTCCTGCGCCGCATCGAGCACCGCATCCAGTTCCTCGACGACCAGCAGACCCACATGCTGCCCACCGAGGATGCCGACCTGGCCTGGATCGCCGACAGCCTGGGCATTCAGGCTCGCGAGCAAGGCAGCGCGGAGCGCCCCGATTGCCGCAGCAGCACCTGCCAGCTGCTCGAAGCCCTGTGCAATGTGCGCGAGTTCGTGGCCACCGAGTTCGATGCCCTGCTCCACGATGGCCGCGACCCCAAAGGCAACGGCTGCAAGGGCTGTGGCGGCCCCCCCCTGCCCGTCGACAGCGAGGAGTTCCTCGCCAAGCTCCCCGACGACCTCGCCCCGCACGTGCGCCAGTTTGCTTTGCATGGCAAGGTGGCCATGCTGTCTGACGTCGCCAAGCTGCGCCTGGCCAAGCTGATCGGCCGCGCCACCAAATCAGCTCTGGAGGCCTCGCAAGCCCCGGACGGCGCGCCCTGCATGAACACCGACACGGTGCGCCACTTTGTGGACTGGCTGACTCCCCTGCTGCGCCGCGACAGTTATCTGGCGCTGCTGGACGAGCGCCCCGAGGTGCTCAACCGCCTGCTGCGCCTGCTGGGGCTGGCCAAGTGGCCCATGCAGTACCTCCTGCGCCACCCGGGCGTGATCGACGAGCTGGCCGACCCGCGCCTGCTGGAGAGCCGCTTCGATGCGGCGGGCTACCAGCGCGACCTGGAAGACCGCCACACCGCCTGGGCGCGCGCCGGCCAGGCCGACGAAGAGTCCCTGCTCGACACCCTGCGCCGCGCCCACCACGCCGAAGTGTTTCGCACCCTGGTGCGCGACGTGGAAGGCACGCTCACCGTCGAGCAGGTGGCCGACGACCTCTCGGCCCTGGCCGACGCCACCCTGGACGTGGCCATCCGGTGGGCCTGGAGCCACCTGCAGCAGCGCCCTGGCAAGCAAGGCCGCTACGCTGTGGGCCGCCAGCCCCACTTCGCCGTCATCGCCTACGGCAAGCTCGGCGGCAAAGAGTTGGGCTACGGCAGCGACCTGGACGTCGTCTTCCTGTTCGACGAAACCCAGGATGCCCCAGACCCCCAGGCCGGCCCGGACACCCCCAGCGCCATCGACGCCTACCTGCTGTTCGCCCGCAAACTGGTCACCTGGCTGACCCTGCGCACCTCGGCCGGCGAGTTGTTCGAC
>JAGNPA010000001.1 GCA_017989885.1 Aquabacterium sp. | reverse complement strand
CCATGCTTTATCCCCAAGAATTTGATGTCATCGTGGTCGGCGGCGGCCACGCCGGTACCGAGGCCGCGCTGGCGGCAGCCCGCATGGGCTGTGCCACCTTGCTGCTGACCCACAACATCGAGACGCTGGGGCAGATGAGCTGCAACCCGTCGATCGGCGGCATCGGCAAGGGGCACCTGGTCAAGGAAGTGGACGCGTTGGGCGGGGCCATGGGCGCCGCCACCGACGAGAGCGGCATCCAGTTCCGCATCCTCAATGCCAGCAAGGGGCCGGCAGTGCGTGCCACCCGCGCACAGGCTGACCGCATCCTGTACAAGGCCGCCATCCGCCAGCGTCTGGAGAACCAGCCTAACCTGTGGCTGTTCCAGCAGGCGGTGGACGACCTGATGGTGGAGGGCGACCGCGTGGTGGGCGCTGTGACCCAGGTGGGCATCCGCTTCAAGGGCCGCACCGTGGTGCTGACGGCGGGCACCTTCCTGGACGGCAAGATCCACGTGGGCCTGAACAACTACAGTGCGGGGCGCGCGGGCGATCCGCCGGCGGTGTCGCTGTCGGCACGCCTGAAGGAGCTGAAGCTGCCGCAGGGCCGCCTGAAGACCGGCACCCCGCCGCGCATCGACGGGCGCAGCATCGACTTCAGCAAGCTGACCGAGCAACCGGGCGATGGTGTGCCGCTGGTGGGGCAGTGGGGCGCGTCGGCGCCCAGCGGACCCGAGGTGCCGGTGTTCAGCTTCCTGGGTTCGCCCGCGCAGCACCCCAGACAGTTGCCTTGCTGGATCACCCACACCAACACCCGCACGCACGACATCATCCGCTCGGGGTTCGACCGCAGCCCGATGTTCACCGGGGTGATCGAAGGGGTGGGGCCGCGCTACTGCCCGTCCATCGAGGACAAGATCAACCGCTTTGCCGACAAGGATTCGCACCAGATCTTCCTGGAGCCCGAGGGCCTGACGACCAACGAGTTCTACCCGAACGGCATCAGCACCTCGCTGCCCTTCGACATCCAGCTCAACGCCTTGCGCACGATGCCGGGCCTGGAGAACGCCTACGTCCTGCGCCCAGGCTATGCGATCGAGTACGACTACTTTGACCCGCGCGAGCTGAAGGCCAGCTTCGAGACCAAGGCCATTCAGGGCCTGTTCTTTGCCGGCCAGATCAACGGCACCACCGGCTACGAAGAGGCGGCGGCGCAAGGGCTGTTCGCCGGCTTGAACGCGGCCTTGCAGGCCCAGGGCCGTGAAGCCTGGACGCCCCGCCGTGACCAGGCCTACCTGGGCGTGCTGGTGGACGACTTGATCACCAAGGGCGTGACCGAACCGTACCGCATGTTCACCAGCCGGGCCGAGTTCCGCCTGCAGCTGCGCGAGGACAACGCCGACATGCGCCTGACCGAGGTCGGCCGTGAGCTGGGCCTGGTGGACGACGTGCGCTGGGCCGCCTTCAACCGCAAGCGCGACGCTGTTTCACGTGAAACAGCGCGCCTGAAAGCCACCTGGGTGCGCCCCGCCACGCTGCCGGCGTTGGATGCCGAGCGCCTGCTGGGCAAGGCGCTGGAGCGCGAGTACAACCTGGGTGACCTGCTGCGCCGCCCTGGGGTGAGCTACGACCAGATCAACGAGGTGGGGGCGATCGCTGCAGCGCGCCACGCCGACTTGCGAGCTGAAGCCGGCAAAACCGCCTCGACCGAGGGCGGGGCGGGTGTTCCACGTGAAACACCGAACCGCGCGACCCTGCGTGCCGAGCTTGGCGATGCGCTGGCCGATGCGGTCATCGAGCAGGTGGAGATCAGCATCAAGTACGCGGGCTACATCGACAAGCAGAATGACGAGGTCGAGCGCGCGTCGTACTACGAGAACCTGAAACTGCCGGCGGACCTGGATTACCTGCAGGTGTCGGCCCTGAGTTTCGAGGCGCGCCAGACCTTGAGCAAGCACCGCCCCGAGACCTTGGGGCAGGCGTCCCGCATTTCGGGCATCACGCCAGCGGCGGTGTCGCTGCTGCTGATCCACCTGAAGAAGGGGCGCTTCAAGGGCTTTGCGACCACCGAGGGGCAGGGCGAGCCTGCCGCGCCGCAGGCCTGAGCCGGCCTGGTCCGGGTGGGCGCGTGCCGTGACCGTGGTCGCCTGGTGATGTGAACAGAACATGAATGGCCCGACCGTGCGCGCACACCTGTGCGATGGTGGGGCAGAGGACACAGTGATGGCAATGAACAAACGGGGCCCAGGCGGCAAGTCCGGCGGCGGTGGCGGGCGGGGGCATCGCCCTGGTGCGGTGGACCACAGTGTGCTGACCGCCTACGAGTTGCGCGGGGGGAAGGTGAGCGCGCCGGCGCGCAAGGCGGCGCCGATGAGGCGTCCCGTGCCGTCGCGGCCCACGGAGGTGTGGACCGAGGCGCAGTGGTTGGAGGCCTTGCCGCCCGTGCTGGCACAGCTGCCTGCGGGGGTGGGGGAGCAGACCTTGAGCGAGGCCCTGAGCGAGGTGCAGCAGCGGCAACTGGCGGCCTACATGGTCATGCTGGCGCACTGGAACAGCACCTTCAACCTCACGGCCTTGCGCGACGCATCCGAAATGCTCAGTCACCACCTGAGCGACTGCCTGCGGGTGCTGGCGCCCTTGCTGCGGCACCTGCACACTGCCGACTTGCTGGGTCGTGAGACGCCGCCCCGTTTGCTGGACGTGGGCAGCGGGGGCGGGTTGCCCGGCGTGGTCCTGGCCATCTGCTGCCCTCAGGTCCAGGTCACCTGCGTGGACACCGTGGGCAAGAAGGCCGCCTTCATCCGCCAGGTGGCGGCCGAGTTGCGCCTGCCCAACCTGAAGGCCGAGCACGCCCGGGTCGAGCAACTGCAAGGTCGCTATGAGCTGATCACCTCGCGTGCGTTTGCCTCGCTGCCGGATTTCGTCAAGCTGACCCGCAGCCTGCTGTCCGAGGGGGCGGTGTGGATGGCCATGAAGGGCAAGGCCCCCGATGAGGAGCTGGCCGAGTTGCCGGCGGATGTGGCGGTGTTTCACGTGGAACCGTTGCAGGTGCCGGGCCTGGATGCGGAGCGCTGCCTGGTCTGGATGCGGCCTGAGGGTGAGGCGCAGGGGGCCGCATGAAGGGGGTGCGCACCGGCCTGGGGTGGGCCCTGTGCCTGGGTGGCGTCGCCCTGTGGGCGCCAGCAGGCGTGTGGGCGGCCGAGGTCAGTCAGGCCCGTGAGGTGGCGCCGCCACCCGGAGACCGAGGCGAGCTCTTGTTTGAGTTGCCGATGGCGCCGGTGCCGGGCCAGCGGCAAGGCAGCCTGCCGCAGGTCCCGGCGGCAGGGGCGTCTCGCCCGGGTTCTCGCGCGGGCGTGTCGCCAGAGGTCCAGCGCCCGACAGCCGCGCGTGGCGAGCGCGCGGCGCGCCAGTCGAGTCCGGCCGCCTCGGTGGCTTCGCGCGGACGAGTGAGTCCGCCAGCGGCGCCGTCCGCCAGCGTGCGGGCCGAGCGTTCACGCAGCCGCGCCGCCGTGCCTGCAAGCCGGACTGACGCCCGTTCGTCCGCGGAGCCGATGCGTTCATCGGGGGCGGTCAGCAAAGTCGGCCAGAAGCGGGACAAGTCGCAGCCGAAAGTGTCGTCGAAGGTGCCGAAGAAGACGGCGGACACGTCATCCGCCAAGGTCGCCGCCCAGTCGATCGCCAGGACGTCCACGAAGTCGTCCACCAAGTCGACCACTCAGCAAGGTCGGGCGCCATCGCCCACGCCCAAGGCAGCCCGTCGTGAGGGTCGCGTCAGCGAAAGGGGGCCTGCCAAGCGAAAGGTTCAGTCAGAGCTGGCAGGGCAGGGCACTCAGGCAAAGCGAGGGCAAGCTGTTGCGGCCGCCCCGCGTGCGGCGGTGCCGTCGGCCCGCAGCACGGCCCCCTCGCGCCGTGTTTCACGTGAAACACCGCCACGTGTGACCCCGAAGGCGACCGTGAAGTCCCGCGCCCAGACCGGGGGCAAGCAGGCGCCGCGCCGGGCGTCGGGCAAGGCGGCAGCGAAACCGGGCCAGAAGCCCACCACGAAGTTGGCCACGAAGAAGCCCGTCCGTCCGCCATCTCGGTGAGCGCGGTGGCCGTGCAGCAGGGATAATGCCCCCATGCCGCACATCTTCTGCATTGCCAACCAAAAAGGCGGGGTGGGCAAGACCACCACCACCGTCAACCTGGCCGCTGGCCTGGCCCAGATCGGTCAGCGTGTGCTGATCATCGACCTGGACCCCCAGGGCAACGCCACCATGGGCTCGGGCGTGGACAAGCGCACCCTGACGCACAGCGTCTACGATGTCCTGCTGGAAGACGCGACGATTGCCGAGGCGAGGGTGCGCAGCCCCAAGGGCGGCTACGACGTGATCGGCGCCAACCGGGAGTTGGCGGGGGCCGAGATCGAGCTGGTGACGCTGGAGCGGCGCGACCGGCGCCTCAAGACCGCGCTGGAGGCGGCCGCCGCCGATTACGACTTCGTGCTGATCGATTGCCCGCCGTCGCTGAGTCTGCTCACCCTCAACGGGCTGACCTGTGCGCATGGCGTGATCGTGCCGATGCAGTGCGAGTATTTTGCGCTCGAAGGCCTCACCGATCTGGTCAACACCGTCAAGCAGGTGCACGCCAACCTCAACCGAGAACTCACCCTCATTGGCCTCCTGCGCGTGATGTTCGACCCGCGCATCACCTTGCAGCAGCAGGTCAGCGAACAGCTCAAGGATCACTTCGGCGACAAGGTGTTCGACACCGTGATCCCGCGCAATGTGCGCCTGGCCGAAGCGCCCAGCTATGGCGTGCCCGGTGTGGTGTTCGACCCGGCCAGCAAGGGGGCGCAGGCCTTTGTGGCCTTTGCCCACGAGGTGGTGGCCCGTGCCGCGCAGACCGCGGCCCCGGCCTCAGTCAGCGTGCAGGCCTGAGGGCAGGCACTCGTCCAGGCAGCGTAGCAAGGCCATCACGTCCAGCGGCTTGGTCAGGTAGGCCTTGAACCCGCGTGCCTCGGCCGCATGGATGCGGTCGGGCATGGCATCGGCCGACAGGGCCACGCGGGGGACCGCGCGCAGGCGACCGTCCCGGTCCAGGGCGTCGGCCAGATCGAAGCCGCTCATGTCGCCCAGGTGCATGTCCACCAGCATCAGGTCGGGGGGCTGGGCCTGGGCCAGCGCCAAGGCCTGGGCGCCATTGCGGCCCACCTGCAGTTGCCATTGGGGTCGCATGCGGATCACCTCCTGCACCAGCAGAACGTTCACCTCGTTGTCTTCGGCGTAGAGGATGGTGGCGGTCATGGGGGTGTCCGTGGATGGGGTGGTCGGGGTATCGTCCAGTGGCATGGCGACGGAGTCGGCGGGCGTTTCTGAAGCGGCCGGCAACCAGATCCGAAAGCAGCTGCCCTGACCGGGCACGCTGTGGGCCTCGATCTGACCCTGCATCAGCGTCACCAGGCGCTGCACGATCACCAGACCGATGCCGGTGCCCTCGATGCCGGTGCGCTCGGCCCCGAGGCGGTTGAAAGGTTCGAACAGGTGGGCCAGTTGCGTGGGGTCCATGCCGATGCCGGAGTCGCGCACCTCCAGCATGATGCGGCCGCCGTCCCGCCAGCTGCTCAGGGCCACCTGTCCCCCGGGGCGGTTGTACTTGATGGCGTTGACCAGCAGGTTGACCAGCACCTGGCGCAGACGCACCCGGTCGGCCCGCACCGCGAGATGCGGCACCATGCCCTCGGTGTGCAGCGTGATGCGGTGGCGGCGCGCCAGATCGGAGACCAGGTGCAGGGCGTCATCGACCACGTGGGCACTGTCTTGCGCCGTGATGTTCAGCGGCAGGCTGCCGGCTTCGATGCGAGAGAGGTCCAGCACATCGCCCAGCACCGCCAGCAGGTGCTGGCCGGCTTTTTCGATCAGGCGCACATGGCCGCGCTGCGTCTCGCCGAACTCGGTGCTGCGGTCCATTTGCAGCAGCTGCGCAAAGCCGATCACGGCATTGAGCGGCGTGCGCAATTCGTGGCTCATGCGCGAGAGGAACTCGCTCTTGGCCCGGTTGGCCCGCTCGGCAGCCTCGGCAGAGATCACCGCGTCGGCATAGAGCTTCTGCTCGGTGACGTCCGAGGTGTAGCCGTACCAGGATACGCTGCCATCGGCCTCGGGCATCGGCATGACCTGACCGGCCAGCCAGCGCAAGCCCTTCGAGGGCAGTTGCACACGGTACTCGTACGAGATCGGCTTGCTGGTGTCGAGGCCTTGCCCTGTCATCAGTTGACGCACGCCCGCCACGTCATCGGGGTGGATGCGCTCGTAGTGGCGCTGCCAGTCGCCCGGCTGGGTGCTGTCGGGCAGCTCGTACAGTTGCTTGACCTGCGCACTGACGTACTGCAGTTGTCGCTCACCCTGGGGCGACACCCAGACCTTGAAGAGCACGCCGGGCAGGTTGCGCCCCAGGCTTTTGAGCAGCACATCGCGCTCCACCAGGCGCTGGGCCATTTTCTGGCGCACCGTGACGTCCTGCAGCATGCCGTACCAGATGCGGTGACCATCGTCGTTGAGCTGGATGCCCAGTTGCATCGCGATCCAGCGCTCCTCGCCATTGGCGCACACGATCTGGAAGTCGCCGCTGAGCACGGGGGCGCCGGCCGCCGCCGCCACCTCCCACCGCTGAATCATGCTGCGGTGATCGGGGTGCAGGCGCTGCACCAGCGCCTGGAAGAGGGCGTCGGGATCCTGCGCCAGGGCGGGGTCCAGATCAAAGAGCGTGAACAGGCCATCGCTGGCGTAGGGGATGTGGCGGTGGCCGTCGGGCAGGCGGTCCAGCATCATCAGGCCGCCGGGCACGTGTCGGCTCAGGCCCTGCACCAGCTGTTCCTGGCGTTGCAATTGGGCGTTCAGCTCGGCCTCGCGGGCCTGGCTGAGGGCCAGGGCGGTGCGCAGGCGGTCGAGCTCACTCGGCGCCTCAGCCCCCGAGGGGCTGGGAGACGCGGCAGCGGAAGGGGGGCCGTGTGCATCCATGTGACCCATTATGGGATAGCAGGGCCGGCAATGGGTGCGAAACAAGGGACAATCCCAATCTATGGCGACCAAGAAATCCAAAGGCCTGGGCATGGGCCTGGAGGCCCTGCTGGGCCCCAAAGTCAGCGACACCGCTCCCGCATCGGCCGAGGGGGCGCCTTCGGTCCTGCGTCTGGACCGGATGCAGGCGGGCAAGTACCAGCCGCGCACGCGCATGGACGAGGGCTCACTCTACGAGCTGGCCGAAAGCATCAAGGCCCAGGGCATCATGCAGCCCATCCTGGTGCGACCGATTGGCGAGGGCCGCTACGAGATCATCGCGGGCGAACGCCGCTCGCGTGCGGCCAAGCTGGCCGGCCTGACCGAGGTGCCGGTGCTGGTCAAGGACGTGCCCGACGAGGCCGCCGCCGCCATGGCCCTGATCGAGAACATCCAGCGCGAGGACCTCAACCCGCTGGAAGAGGCCCAGGGCCTGCAGCGCCTGACGGCCGAGTTCGGCCTCACCCATGAGCAGGCCGCCCAGGCCGTGGGCCGCTCGCGCAGTGCCGCGTCCAACCTGCTGCGCCTGCTCAACCTGGCCGAGCCGGTGCAGAGCATGCTGATGGCCGGTGACATCGACATGGGCCATGCCCGCGCGCTGTTGCCGCTGGACAAGGCCCTGCAGATCACCACGGCCCACGAGGTGATCGCCAAGAAGCTCAATGTGCGCGAGGCCGAAAAACTCGTCGCCAAGGTGCAGGGCGTCGGTCGCCAGGCGCCCTTGCTGCGCGTGAAAAGCGAGAAGTCGCGGGACGTGCAGCGCCTGGAAGAGCAGCTGTCGGACCTGCTGACCGCCCAGGTCGAGATCCGCACCAGGCGCCAGAGCGCACGCGGCCTGCAAGGCGAAGTGGCGATCCAGTTCGGCAGCCTGGACGAGCTCAACGGCCTGATCGACAAGCTGCGCGGTGGGCGTGGCGAAGCCTGATTCCCGCCTGTGCGCATGCACGCCGGGCTGACCCGCCTGCTCACCTGGCCGCTGGCGGCCTTGTGGGTGTGGGGCCTGGCCTGGGCCCTGGCCTGGGCTTTGCGCGCGGCAGGCGCCCCGCTGTGGGCTTGCCTGGGTCTGCCGACGGCGCTGGGGGCGCTGGCCGCACTGTGGCCCGTGGTGGCGGGCACGGTCTGGCGCCAGCTGTGGGTGGCGGGTGGCTTCCCTTTGAGCGTGCTGGCGCTGGGCCAGGGCACGGGCGTGGCGGCGGTCTGGTGGCTGCTGCCCCTGGCTGTGCTGCTGCTGGCCTATCCCCTGCGCGCCTGGCGTGACGCTCCCGTCTTTCCCACCCCCCGCGGGGCCTTGCGCGAGCTGGCGCGGCAGGCGCCCTTGCGCACGCCGACGGGGCGCGTGCACGATGCGGGATGCGGCATGGGCGATGGCCTGATCGAGCTGCACGCAGCCTATCCGCAGGCCCGCTTGACCGGGGTGGAGTGGAGCTGGCTGTGGCGCACTGTGGCGGCGCTGCGTTGCCGCTTTGCCCACGTGCGCCAGGGCGACATGTGGGCCGAGGACTGGGGCGACTGCGAACTGGTCTACCTGTTCCAGCGCCCCGAGACGATGCCCCGCGCCTTGGCCAAGGCCCGCGCCGAGATGCGCACTGGCACCTGGCTGGTGAGCTTGGCGTTCGAGGCCGTGGACGCCCAGGGCCGGCCGGTGCCCGCGCACGCGCGCCTGGACCTGCCGGGGGGGCGTGCGGTGTGGGTGTATCGCATGGGCCCGGCACGCCGCCGCTGAGCGCACTACACTGTGCCCCTTGCCACGAAAGCCGACATGAGCCTGCCGTCCGATTCGCCCCCATTCACCCAAGAAGAGCTGCGTGCGACCCTGGGCCAGTTCGCCACCGGGGTGACCATCGTCACCGCGCGCGATGCACAGGGCCAACTGGTGGGGCTGACGGCCAACTCCTTCAACTCCGTGTCCCTGTCGCCCCCGCTGGTGCTGTGGAGCCTGGGCTGCCAGTCGACCACCTTGGCGGGCTTTCGCTCGGCCACGCACTACGCCATCAATGTGCTGGCGGCCGATCAGCGTCTGCTGGCCGAGCGCTTTGCCCGCCGTGGCATCGACCGGTTCGAGGGCACGGCCTGGCGTCCGGGGCTGACCGGTGCGCCGGTCATCGACGGGGCGGCTGCCGTCTTCGAGTGCAGCCACCATGGTCAGCACGAGGCCGGTGACCACATCGTGTTCGTCGGGCGCGTGGCGCATTGCCGCCGCCGCGTGGGCGTGGCCCCGCTGGTGTTCCATGGCGGCCGCTTCTTCACCGAACTGGCGGGCTGAGCGGGCGCGCGGTGTTGCAACGCAGGCCGGCGGCCCAACGCTCACGGCGCCTTGAGCTGGGACACCCGATCGAGCAGCCGCAGCAGGCGGCCCACGTCCAGCGGCTTGCTCAGGTAGTCCACAAAGCCCTGGGCACGGGCCTCGCGGACCAGGTCCGGCAGCACGTCGGCTGACAGCGCCACGCGCGGGATGCCGGCGGTGTGGGGCTGACGGGTGAGCACGTTCGAGACATCGAGCCCGCTCATGTCACCCAGGTGCATGTCGAGCAGGAGCAGGTCGGGCGGGTCGCGCAAGGCCATCGTGATGGCGTCCTGGCCGCAATAGGCCACCTCCAGACGCCACTGCGGGCGCATGCGCATCACCTGGCGCACCAGTTCGATGTTGACCACATTGTCTTCGGCATAGAGCACGGTCAGCGGCTGATCGCCCGCCACACCCTCCAGGTCGCCAAAGGCCGATCGGGTGGGGGCAAAGGCCTCTTCGGGCAGCGGCTGCAGGGTCTGCCCCTGCGGCAACCAGACGCGCAGCCGGGTACCCAAGCCCGCCGCGCTGCTCACCTCGACACGCCCCTGCATCAACTCGACCAGACGCTGGACGATGTGCAGATCCAGGTGCGTGCCGTCACCGTCGCCGGGGTCACGTCCCGCTGCGGGCAGCTGGAACAAATCCGCCTGCTGCGCGGCACTCAGCTCATGCAGGGTGTCACTGACCGTGAGGGCCACCTGGTGGTGGAGGGACTGCACCTCCAGCAGGACGCGGCCCCCGGTTCCCGGTGCGCGCAGGGCATGGTGCAAGAGTTTGCGCAGGACCTGACGCAGACGATCACGGTCGGCCCAGACGCACATGGCGTCTTCAGGCAGACGCACACGCAGTGACACGCCCGCCTGCTCGGCCTCTGCCGCGACGCTGGCCAGGGCCTCATCGAGCAGTGGCGCCAGGGGCAGCAGTTCGATCTGCAGCGGCAGGCGCCGGGCTTCGAGCCGGGCGAGGTCGATGACGTCGGACAGCAGGGCCAGCAGGTGGGCCCCCGCTTGTTCAATGTGGGCGACTTTCTCGCTTTGGCCGGCGCTCAGGCCCTCGCCGGGATCCACCCGCAGGAGCTGGGCGAAACCCAGGATGGCGTTGAGGGGGGTGCGCAGGGCATGGCTCATGCCGGCGATGACGTCGAAGCCGTCGCCGGGACGCCCATCGTGGTGGGCGACGGGCGTGGCCGAGGTGTCGGGCAGGGCGTCGGTTGGCGGCGCACCCTCGTGTGCGATGCCCACGAACTGCAAGGGCCGGCCCTCCGCATCGCGCAGCAGCGTCATCTGCAGGTGCACCCAGATGGCGCGCCCATCGACCCGGGTCTGGCGTGGCGGCAAGACCCAGGGCTGGCGCTCGCCGGCCAGGGCCGCCTCCATCTGGGTCAGTGTGGCGGCGAGGTCTTGTGGGGGCGTGATGTCGGCCAGGTGCAGGCCGACCGTCGCGTCAGGGCGACCGTCGGGGGGCAGCCCCAGCAGCGTGGCGAAACGCGGGGTGAGCTCCAGGATGTAGCCCTCGAGGTTGACTCGCACCAGGCCGATGTCGAGGTCCTGCAAGATTTGGTGGCATGGCCCCTCACCCTCGGCAGGGGATGGGGCCTCGAAGGTGGGCATAGGCAGGGCGTCCGGATGACAGGCAGGGCCTCAGTGTGCCGCTGCCAGACGTTGTGTGCCTGTCGCTCCCACTTGAGGGGGAGGTGGGTCAGCGATCACGGTGCGGTCACGTCCTTCTGATTTGGCACGGTACAAGGCCTGATCCGCGCGGTCGATGCACGTGTTCAGCTCTTCCACGTCGTCGTACCCGGTCAAGCCGGCCGAGAACGTCACCTTCAGGTCGGGCATGTGCGGCAGCAAGGGACCGGCGGCCAGCAGCTCACGGGCCCGGTCCACGCCGATGATGGCCAGGTCGGGCGAGGTGTCATTGATCAGCAGCAGGAATTCTTCGCCCCCCCAGCGGGCGAGGACGTCGGTGTCGCGCAGGGCGCGCTGCAGCGTGGCGGCGAACTCGCGCAGCACCTCGTCGCCCACGCCATGGCCATGGGTGTCGTTGATGCGCTTGAAGTGGTCGATGTCGAGCAGCGCCAGGCAGAAACGGTGGTGCCCAGAGCGGATCAGGCGCTTTTGGTGCTGAGTCAGCACATCGAGCATGTGGCGGCGGTTGAACAGGCCGGTGAGCTCGTCGCGGGTGGCCAGGATCTGGATGCGGGTGAGGGCCTGGGCCAGCTCGTTCTTCTGGCTTTGCAGGCGCGCGCGCATGTTGTTGAGCTGCGCCGCCAGACTGGAGATGGTCGGCAAGATGGCCGCGATCAGGATGAAGTGGGCGATTTCGACCTGATAGGGGTAGTTGGTGGGGTCGGTCTGGGTCTTGTAGACCATGGCGCAACCCATCAGGCCCAGGCTGTACAAACCGGCCAGGCGTGAATCACGCTGGCTCATGTTGAAGATGCCGAACACCTGCACCAGGGTCAGCAGCATCATGATGGGACCATGGATGCGCCCCGTCACCGAATAGGCGTAGGTGATGATGGTCAGGGCCGTGAGGACCTGTGGCAAGGTGAGCGCCGGGTCCCGGAATCGCAGGTTCAGCCCGGAGCGCAGCAGGGCGTACCAGAAGACGATGTTGACGACGATGACGATGGACAGGCGCCAGACGTACTGCACCTCCATGAAACCGTGCCGGTAGGCGTAGACCTGCAGGCCGATGCAGGCCAGAAAGACGAACGCGGCGGTCAGGGAGCGCGAGATGCGCAGCTGTTGCTTGCGCTCCGAGCCCAGGATCAGGTGAGCGATTTGACGGAAAAAGGCAGGTGCGTGCATGTAGAAGGTTTTGACTCCATCATGTGCCATCGGGAAGGCGGACACAAGCCCAAATCAGGGGGTAGGGTGGGGGTAAAACCCGAAGGTCGCCTGAAAGGGGTTGTTCACAAAAATTGAAGCAAGGCGTGAACCGGTCTCAACCTGGGGCGAAAAGGGGGGCGTTACAGTGATGTGCATCAAGTTGATCTTTTGGAGACGGCTCACATGACTTCCATCACGCGCACCGAGCCGCGTTACGGCCTGATGGCCATCGTGCTGCACTGGGTGCTGGCGGTGTTCATTCTGTCTGTCTTTGCGGTGGGCGTGTACATGGCCGACCTGCCGTTTTCCCTTGCCAAGCTCAAACTGGTCAACTGGCACAAGTGGGCCGGGGTGACGATTTTGGCGCTGTCGGTGTGGCGGCTGGTGTGGCGTCTGACGCACCGCCCTCCGGCTTTGCCCATGCGCATCGAGCAGGCCATGCCGACTTGGCAGCGTGTGGCTTTCCACGGCACCCACCACCTGATGTACCTGCTGTTCTTCGCGGTGCCGCTGCTGGGCTGGGCCTACAGCTCGGCCAAGGGCTACCCCATTGTGTGGTTCGGCGTGCTGCCGCTGCCGGACTGGGTGCCGGTCAGTGAGTCGCTGGCCACGGTGCTCAAGCCCCTGCATGCCTTGGCGGCCTATGGTTTGATCGGCTTGGTGGTGCTGCATGTGGCCGCCGCCCTCAAGCACCAGTTCATCGACCGCGATGGCCTGATCGAGCGCATGCGCCCTGGCCGTTGAACCGCCGATTGTTTCTGTCCTCTTTTTGCAAGGATGCCGACCATGTTTTCTCGCCGTACCCTGTTGAGCGCCGTGGCGCTGAGTGCTGCGGGCTGGGGCCTGTCGGCCCACGCCGCTGGTCAGACCCTGGTGCCAGCCCAGAGCGAAGTGACCTTCGTGGCCAAGCAGCTGGGCGTGCCCCTTCAGGGCCGCTTCAAGCGCTTCCAGGCCCAGGTCGCGTTCGACCCCAAGGCCCTGGCCACCAGCCAGATCGCCTTTGAGCTGGACCTGGGCAGCGTCTCGCTCAACGCCGATGCCGACGCCGAGTTGCCCAAAGCCGAGTGGTTCAACGTGCCCAAGTTTCCGAAGGCCACCTTCCTGTCCACGGCCATCCAGGCCCTGGGCGGCGGCAAGTTCCAGGTGCGCGGCAAGCTGGCCATCAAGGGGCAGGCGCGTGACCTGGTGCTGCCGGTGACCTTGACCCAGGCCAAGGGCCTGAGCACGGCAACGGGCGCCTTCACGCTCAAGCGCCTGGACTACCGCATTGGCGAGGGCGACTGGACCGACACGTCCATCGTGGCCAATGAGGTGCAGGTGCAGTTCAAGCTGGTGCTGCAAGGCGTGCCGCCGCTGTGATGCGGCACCTGCTTGCTGTATGGTGGTTTCAACCGTTTTTTTCTGCTGCCGACCCGGCACGCTTACTTTTCAGGAGATCTGACATGACCCGTACCGTGATTGCTTCCGTTCTGGCCGCTTCCGCCCTGGCCGTTGTGGGTGCCGCCCACGCTGCCCCGGCGACCTACGCCATCGACCCGACCCACACCTTCGTGACCTTCGAGGCCAAGCACTTCGGCACCTCGACCAACCGCGGCCGTTTCGACAAGAAGTCGGGCACCGTGACGCTGGACAAGGTCGCCAAGACTGGCTCGGTGGACCTCACGCTGGACATGGCCTCGATCAACACCGGCACCGCCAACTTTGACGGCCACCTCAAGGGCAAGAATTTCTTCAACGCCGAAGCCTTCCCCCAGGCCACCTTCAAGAGCAGCCGTTTCATCTTCAACGGCGACAAGGTGAGCGCCGTGGTGGGTGACCTGACCCTGCTGGGCAAGACCCACACCGTCACCCTGTCGGCCAACAACTTTGGCTGCTACGACAACCCGATGCTCAAGCGCGAGGTGTGCGGTGGCGACTTCGAGACCACCATCCAGCGTGAGAAGTTCGGCATGACCTATGGCCTGCCCTTCATCCCGAACGACGTGAAGCTGGTGATCCAGGTGGAAGCCGTCAAGCAGTAAGCGTCAGGCGTGACTGCGCCGCCTGGGTGGGTGGCGCAGGGATGACAAAAAAGGCCGGGTGCGTGATGCAGCCGGCCTTTTGCCTTGGGTGGCTGGGAGCCGTCAGGCTGTGTGGCGACGACGGCGCGCCACGGCCGTGATGCCGACTAGGCCCAGGCCCATCAGGGCGTAGGTGGAGGGCTCGGGGATGGCGGGGATGTCGATCGGTGGGGTCCCCAAGGAGATGCGGTTGGCAGATACGCTCAGGTCGCTGTAGGTGCCCAGGTTCAAGGCGAGCAGTCCGGTCATGTCGGTGTCGCCCAGGTTGGTCAGCGTGAATTCAAAGTCACGCGAGCTGGCCGTTTGGAGGAGCAGTTCAACATCGGCACTATTAAGGGAGGTGCCTCCATTGTCCACCAGTTGAGCGAAGATGCCGTTGACCTGATTTCCGATCAGCCCTTCGAAACCTGCTGACTCTGCGGACAAATCGGAGAACTGGGCCGCCATGACAAAACTGGCGTCAGCCGCGCCCGTGTGATAAATGCTCCAGTCGGTGTAACCGCTGGCCTCCAACCCAGTCTTGAGGGCCGTGCCGTCGAGCGTGTAGCTGCCAGACAGGGAGCCGCGCACCACCAGCGCACTGCCTGCGCTCAAGGTGAACTGCTGAAACTCACCGGGGAAAGCGTTGCCCACCGCCAAGTCTGTGCCTGACATGGACGAGAGATAAATGTAGTCATCCGTGCCTTCGGCATTGGGGGGTGTCAATGAAGGCAAGATCTGCGACAACTGCACTTGACTTTGCAGGGTCACGCTGTTGGCGGTGCTCGTGACGGTGCTCATACCATCGGCGGTGATGTAGTTCACCGGCGTGCTGGGCAGCAGGCTGTTGCTGTACGTGGGGCCGCTGTGCAGCCAACTGTCGCTGGCCTCGTCATAGACCGAGTTCGACGTGTCGATGATGCCCTGGGTCTGGAAGCTCAGACTGGGGGCGATGCCGTCACCGGGCGTGAGGTCGATCAGCTGGAAACTCAGACCACTCAGTGTCACAGAGGCCTGGGCCACCAGGGGATCATCGGCGGCCTGCGCGCTGGAACCAAAGCACAGGGCAGCCGCGAGCGCGAGCGAAGCGGGGCGCAGCCCCATGCGAACCATGTCGGACATGGCAACTCCTTGATTTTGTATGAGGAGTCGCCATCGTGTGAGGCCCGGGAAGGCCTGTCAATCAAGCAAACGGGGGGCACCGTGTAACGGAATGCATCCCCTGCGGTCTGGTGTTGAGGCCCGTGCTCACCCGCCTCAGGTGTGCCGCTCGTTGACGTTGAGCCGCTCGCACACCCGCATGGTGGCCAGCTGGAAGGCCTGGAAGTGCAGGCCGACCTGGTGGGCCAGGGGCTCCATGTCGGCCCAGACGGCTTCAGGGTCACCAGTGGTGGCGGGGTTGAGCAGCAACTGGTCGACCGCGTGACCAATGGCCAGCAGCTTCTGGACGGTGGGACGCTCCTGGGTCCACTGGCCGGGGCTGTTGGTGCGGGCGCGCACGCTGTCGGTGACCTCGCGTGACAGGCCCCAGGACTGGCACAGGGCGGCGCCCAAGGCCGAGTGGCTCACGCCGAAGGTCTCGACCTCACTGGCGCACAACTGGGCCTCGTCGCTGGACTGCTGCTCCAGGGCGACGTAGCGCTCCCGGTCGTGGGCGTACAGCACCGCCCGGCCGCTTTCGGCAAACAGCCCGGTGGTGTGTGCTTGCCAGGGGTCGACATCAAGCTGGCGGGCGATGCGGCCCATGGCCAGGCCACGCACCCCGGCACGGTCCCAGATGCTTTGCAGCGAGGGGCTGGGCGGGAAGGCACCGCGCAGGCCGATCTCGTAGGTGAGGCCCGCGACCTGGGACATGCCCAGATAGCGCACCGCCTCGTGCACGGTCTCGACCCGTTTGAGCAGCCCGAACAGGGCCGAGTTGACCGTGCGCACCACCGCCGAGGCCAGGGCCATGTCGGTTTCGATCAGGGTGGCCAGCGGGTCGATGGCACAGTTCTCATCGGCCATCAACAGGGACAGCTTGACCAGGGTGCCCGGACAAGCGGGCAGGTCGATGTTGAGGTTGCGCAGTTGCGGATCGATGGTCATGACACACTCGGAGATGGCGGCGACATCAGTCTAGGGGCATTCGCACCTTGTCGTGAAGCGCAGATGCCCTGAGTTGGGTCCGACCGCGACGCCGTGCGCTCAGCGGGGGATGAAGCGGCGGCGGCTCAGGCGCGGGTGGTGGTTGGTCAAACCGCTGGCGCGACGGTATTCGCTGGGTGGCACGCCCTTCCAGCGGCGGAAGGCTTCGATGAAGGTGGTGACGTCGGCGTAGCCCAAACGTTCGGCGATTTCGCCGTGGGTGAGGTTGGCACCGCCCATCAGCTCCTCGGTCAGCGTCGAGCGCACCTCTTCGAGCAGACCGCGGAAGGTGGCGCCTTCGGCGGTCAGGTGGCGGCGCAGGGTGCGCGAGGTCATGCGCATCTCGGCGGCCACCTCCTCCATGTCGGGGATCTGGCCCGGGTTGCGCAGCAGGCGGTCGCGCACGGTGGCGGCCACGCCGGTGCGCTGGCTGCGCGCATCGATCAGCTTCTTGAGCATGTCCTCGCACAAGCGCTTGGTGTGGGCGTTGGCCTGCGGCAGGGGCTGGTGCATCAGGCTGGCATCGAACAGGCTGCGGTCTTGCGGTTGACCGAACAGGGGGCGCACGCCAAACAGCTGAGTGTAGGCCTCGACCATCTGGGGCGAGGGCTCCGGTCGGCGCAGCAGCATGGCGCGATAGGGCATGGGCTGGCCGAGGATCTCGCGCTGCAGGGTGACGGCGGCTGCACGGTCCCGGTCGAGCACGAACTGGCGGATGTCCGGGGGCAGGTGCTCGGCCTGGTAGCTGATCATGACCTGGTCACCGAGTTGCTCGACCTCGTTGGTGCTCAGCGAGAAAGTCTGGTTGAGCATGCGCGCGGCCATGCCGAAGGCGCTGCCCAGGGTCGGGCTGCTCAGCACGGCGTAGCCCCACAGGCCGTAGGTGGTGACGTGGTAGCGCGTGCCGGCTTCCAGGCCCAGGGTTTCGACCTGGGGCAGATCGGCCTGCAGGTTGCGGATCAGCTGGATTTCCTGCTGGGCATCGATCTCGCCTTGGGGGGCGTCCAGCAGCGCGGGGGCGATGCCGGTGTGGCGCAGCAGGGTGTCCAGGTTCAGGCCGCGGTCCAGACCCAACTGGACGAGGACCCGGGCGGTGGCGACGCCTCGGCGGAAGTCCCACACGGGTTTGCTGGCTGCTTTGGTGACCATGACGCGACACACTCCTAAATTTGACAATAAATTATGTCCGTTTTCAATTGACGTGTGGCGGACAGCGTCCCATTTCCCATGACATTTCTGGCAAACGATTCGCATTTGCGGAAATATTGGCAGGCCAACCCCCGCGATCGGGGGGGGGCTCAGTCTTTCCGGCGCGCCCGCGGGTGTGCGGCGTCGTACACCTTGGCCAGGTGCTGAAAGTCGAGCTTGGTGTAGACCTGGGTGGTGCTGATGTGGGCATGACCCAGCAGTTCCTGCACGGCGCGCAGGTCGCCGCTGGACTGCAGCAGGTGGCTGGCAAAGCTGTGGCGCAGCATGTGCGGGTGCACATGGGTGGGCAGGCCGGCTTGCTGCGCCAGTTGCTTGAGCCGGTTGCGCAACTGCACCGGGGTCAGGCGGGTGCCCAGACGGCTGAGGAAGAGGGCGTCGTCCTTCGGGGGCGTGAGGGCGCCGCGCAGGTCCAGCCAGTGGCGCAAGGCGCTCAGGGCGGCGCGGCCGACGGGCACGGTGCGGCGCTTGCTGCCTTTGCCCAGCACATGGGCTTCGCCGCCGGGCAGGTCGATCCAGCCGGCGGCGTGCGGGCCGGCCTGCACGTCCAGGCCCAGCAGTTCGGCGCTGCGCAGGCCGCTGCTGTAGAGCAGCTCGATCATGGCGTGGTCGCGGGCCTGCAGCCAGGGCCCTTCACGGGCGGCCC
The DNA here is from genome assembly GCA_017989885.1 of Aquabacterium sp. Lineage (GTDB taxonomy): Bacteria > Pseudomonadota > Gammaproteobacteria > Burkholderiales > Burkholderiaceae_C > Aquabacterium. Next base: position 6,734 of record JAGNPA010000001.1, on the reverse strand, counting down.
GGGTGGCGGCGGCAGGCGAGGCGGCCGTGTCGCTGGGGTCGGCAGGCTGGTGGGACGCCAGCGCCACCGCTTGGTCGACCGGCAGGGCCTTGGGCAGGGGCTTGGGGGCCTTGGGCGGCTTGATGCCCTCGACGGGGTTCAGGCGCACCAGGCCCTCGCGGCCCAGCCATTTGTACAGTCCGCGCCAGCCCGCCAGGGTGATGGCGATGCTGCGCGGCCCCAGCCCTTGCGCGTGCAGGCGGGCGGTCCAGCCACGCACGTGGTGGGGGCGCACGGCGGTGAGGTCAAGTCCCTCGTTGGCGCAAAAGACGTCCAGGCGCCGGAAGGCGTCGCCGTACATCGCCAGCGTGCGTTCGGCCAGCCGGCGCTGGATGCGCAGGTGGTCGAGGTGGCGGACGATGAGGGGCGGCAGCGCCGGCGGAGCCTCCGCTGCCGCGGGCTCGGAGGCAGGGGCGCGAGCGGGGTCAGGCGCGGACATGGGACAGGGCCAAGGGACCGGTGTGCAGGTTGTCCGCTGCCGTGCCGCAGCTCAGTCCAGCAGGCGCGCCAGGGCGGCGCTGGCGACGTCGCCCACCTGGACGAGGAAGTCCACGCCCATCTCGGCGCTGTAGCGGGTGGCGTCGGGTGAGCCCAGCACCAGCAGGCCGAAACAGGTGCCTTCGTGGTGCAACGGGATCAGGGCCAGCGAGGTGATGCTGGCGCTGTCGGCCAGCCACTTGCTGGCCTCGAAGCCGGCGTTGAGGCCGCAATAGGGCTGGTTCAGGCTGGCGGCAAAGCTGCGGGCGTCGTCGCTGACGGTCTGGGTGCAGGCCAGCGTGCCCAGCTCGCTGCGCAGCGGGTGGGCCTCGGTGCCCCAGATGCGCACGCCCGCTTGCGGGATCAGGAAGAGGTCGCGCAGCTGGTCGAGCATCACGTCGGCCAGGGTGGCGGGGTCATGGGCGAGCAGCACGGCGTGCACCCAGCGGTGCAGCCGCTCGGCAATGGCCTCGTTGTCCTGGCTGTGGCGGATCATTTCCATGATGCGCTTTTCCAGACCGCGGATCTTGTCGCGCAGCATCTCCATCTGGCGCTCTTGCAGCGAGACGGCGCGCTGGCCGTGTGGGCTGGTGAGCTGGATGCTGGACAGCAAGCCGGCGTTGCGCTCAAAAAAAGCCGGGGTGTGCACGAGGTAGTTGGCGATCTCGTCTTCGGTGATGCCTTGCAAGGTCATGTCAGGGATGCTCACAGTTCAGGGATGTCGATCACGCCGTCGAACACGGTGGTGGCGGGGCCGGTCATCAACACCGGGGAGCCGGGGTCGGCCCAGCTGATGGTCAGCCGCCCGCCGGGCATGTCCACGTCCACGGTGGTGTCCAGCCAGCCCAGGCGGATGCCCGCGACCACGGCCGCACAGGCGCCCGAGCCGCAGGCCAGGGTCTCGCCCGTGCCGCGCTCGTAGACGCGCAGGCGGATGTGGCCGCGGCTGACGACTTCCATGAAGCCGGCGTTGACGCGGCGCGGGAAGCGCGGGTGGCTTTCGATCTGCGGACCCAGTTCGTCGACCGGGGCCTGGGCGACACTGTCCACGCGCATCACGGCGTGCGGGTTGCCCATGGAGACGACGGCCAGCTCGACCGGGTGGTTGGCCAGGGCCACGGGCCAGAGCTCCGCACCGAACTCCAGGCGCGGGCTCAGGCCGGTGGTGTCGAAGGGGACTTCCGCCGGGACCAGGAAGGGCGCGCCCATGTCCACGGTGACGCGGCCGTCCAGTTGCAGGCGGGGCTCGATCACCGTCTTCATGGTCTGGACGCGGATCGTGGTCCGGGTGGTCAGGCCCTTGTCGTGGACGTAGCGGGCAAAGCAGCGTGCACCGTTGCCGCACTGCTCGACCTCACCGCCATCGGCGTTCATGATCCGGTAGGTGAAGTCCGTGCCGCGCGCCGGATCGCCGGGTTCGACGATCAGGATCTGGTCGGCGCCGATGCCGAAACGGCGGTCGGCCAGGAAACGGTATTGCGCCGGGCTCAGGGCCAGGGGCGCGCGGGTGGCGTCGAGCACAACGAAGTCGTTGCCGGCGCCATGCATTTTGGTGAAGGGCAGCTTCATGCGGTCGATTATCCGCCGCCCGCGCCCGTCTTGTCAGCGCAAGGCCGGGGTTTGTGCAATGCGACGGTCGATGTCCTGCATCACGGCCCGGTAGGCAGGGGCGTCGATGCCGCCATAGCGCTGTTGCAGTTGGGCGGCGGTGAGGAACTCGGGCAGGTCGCGCACATCGGGCAGCAGGTCGGTGTCGGCCTGGACCTCGGCCATCCGGGCCTGCAGGGCCTGGGGTTGCTGCACCGCGATGCGCCCCAGGCGCACGCCCGCCTTGTCGGCCGCGATGTCGTTGAAACTGAAGCCACTGCCGCGGCCCTGGGGTGAGGCGTCCAGCAGTTCCTTGTACATGCCGATCAGGTCGGACAGGCGCCCACCCAGGTCGGTGGCCAGGGCGGCCGAGGTGAGGTAATGCTGGGCCCAGTCTTCCCGGCCCTGCAGGGTCACAGGCCGCACGGGCAGGGCCGGCCAGTCGCGTGCCGCCGGCACCAGCGTGGCGAGCGAGACACGGTTGACGTACAGGCCCAGCACCAGCAAGGCGGCGCGGTTGTCCCGTGCGGCCTCGTCGTGCAGGCGCGGGGCCGAGGCGGTGAAGGCGAGCGCCAGGCTGCGTTGCTGGGCCGCGGCCATCAGGGGCGGCAAGAGCTCGCTCAGGGGGCGGTGCCAGAGCAAGGGCGTGGCGGGGGTCTGTGCGGCAGCCGGGCGCAGTTGCTGCGCCAGCTGGTGGTGGGCACGGGACAGGGCCTCGATCATCTCGGGGGGCACCAGCAGGGCCGAGGCCTGGGCACTCAGCTCGGCCCGCCAGCGCACCGTGGCCGAGACCTGGGTCGGGCTCAGCTGCACGGTCTCGATGGCCGCCAAGCCGAGTTCGGCCATCGAACGCAGCCCGCGTGCTTCCGCGATGCGCTGCGCCGCCCACAGGGCCAGCGCAGGCGGCACCTTCAACTCGCCCACCTGCACGGCCTGCAGGACGGGGGCGCCGCTGGGCGGGGCGCTCAGGCGCACCCGCACATTCAACCAGTCACCCAGGGGGTGCAGTGCGCGCAAGGGTGTCTGGCGGATGGGCAGGCTCACCGCGAGGTCGGCTTGCTGCTCGGACAGGTGCAAGGACGAGGGCGCGTGCAGCACGCGCGCGCCCATGTCCTGGGCGAGGGCCTGGGCCTGGGAGGCGGTCAGCGCCAGTGTCAGGGGCTCGCCCTGGAAGGCCTGGCTCAGCACCTCGCGGCTGATGAGGCGCCGGGCCGCATTCAGATCGCTGATGGCGAGCGGGGCGCCGGGTGCGGCAATGGGCTGGGGCTGCAGTGCCTGCGCGGCCAACCACAGGGCCGCGGCCGGCAGCAGCACGGCGCTGGCGCCGAGCACGGAGAACATCACCCACCAGGAACGTCGAGACATCGGCGCAGTATGCCGTGATCGCGTCGCCCCGGCGGGGCTCAGGCCTGAATGGCCGCGTTGGCGCTGACTTCGATGTGGAAGCGCTGCACGGTGCGCGACAGCTCCATGGCCTGCTGGCGCAGGCTGTCGGCGGCGGCGGCCGATTCTTCGACCAGGGCGGCGTTCTGCTGCGTCATCTGGTCGAGCTGGTTGATGGACAGGCTGACGTGGCCGATGCCCATCGACTGCTGGCGCGTGGCTTCGGCGATCTCGCCCATGGCATGGGTCACGCGCTGGATGGCGTCCACGATCTCGGTCATGACAGCACCGGCTTCACGCACCTTCTGCGAACCCATCTCGACCCGCTCGGTCGACTTGCCGATCAGGCCCTTGATCTCGCGGGCGGCCTCGGCGCTGCGTTGCGCCAGCGAGCGCACCTCGCCCGCCACCACGGCAAAGCCCCGGCCCTGCTCTCCGGCCCGGGCGGCTTCCACGGCCGCGTTCAAGGCCAGGATGTTGGTCTGGAAGGCGATGCCGTCGATCACGCCGATGATGTCGCCAATCTGACGCGAGGCCTGGCTGATGTCGGCCATCTGCGTGACCACGCTTTCCACCACCTCGCCGCCGGCGACGGCGCGCTGGCTGGCGGCGCTGGACAACTCGTTGGCCACATGGGCGGAGTCGGCGGAGTTCTCCACCGTCTTGCTCAGCTCGTCCATGGCCGAGGAGGTGGACTGCAGGTTGGACGCCGTCTGCTCGGTGCGGCTGGACAGGTCCTGGTTGCCGGCGGCAATCTGGGTGCTGGCCGTCAACATGCTCTCCGACGATTCACGCACCGAGGCCACCATCTCGCGCAGGCCGTCCTGCATCTGCTTCATCGAGACCATCAGGTGGGTGATTTCGTCGTGGCCGCGCGGCTCGATGTCATGCGTCAGGTCGCCATGGGCGATGGCCTGGGTGATGTCCTCCGCACGGCGCAGCGGGCGCGTGATCGACAAGATGGTCAGCGCCATCAAGGGCAGGAAGATGAAGCCCGGCGACAGCAGCAGGCCCCACAGCAGGGCGATGGTGTGGACCACGCCATCGGCCGCCTTGATGCGACGCGCTTCGGCCAGCTCGGTGATGCTGTCGTTGAGGGTGTTGACCTGACGCTCGATGGCGTCGGCTTCGGCGCGGGCCGACTCGCTGCCCTGATAGGCCTCGGCCGACGAGGTGATGGACAGGTCGGTCACCATCTGCAGCGTGGGCGTCAGGGCCTGGCCATAGCTGGCCAGCTTGGGGCGCAGGGCCTGAATCTGGGCTGCGATGGCTTCGCTGGGGGCCGCTTCCTGCAGGGCCTGGGTGGCCTGATCGGTCGCTGTCAGCGCCGCTTGCCAGGCCTTGAACTCGGCCTGGGCCGAGACCGAGTCGCCCGCATTGATGATGGCAGCCTTCTCATGGCCGCGCAGGGCGGACAGGTTCAGGGCCAGCTTGCCCATGCGTTGCACGGCGGCGAATTCCTGCTGGGTGAAGGCGTCGAATTCACCCTTGAGAGACCACAGCTGCCAGCTTATGCCGGAGCCGACGATGGAGCCAAGGCCCACCACCAGGACCATGCAGGTGATGAGGCGGGAGCGGATGGAGAATCTCCGCAACCAGGTGATCAAGTTCATGTGCCGACACTCCTCAAGCAGACAACAGGACGCCTTTTGTGCGGTCCCGAAATGGACGGCCTTGAGTATCGACGCAGAATCACCCCGGTCGGGTCAATAAAAACGCGATTGACCTGGGGGGCGCGTCTTGAAACGACGGTGAACCCACAAATATTGCGCAGGTTGCTTGAGAATTTCGTGCTCGATGAAGCGGTTCATGTGCGCGGCATCGGCCTCGGCGTCGGCCGTGGGGAAGTCGTGCAAGGCTGGCAGGAAGCGCACCCGCCAGCCCTGACCACCCGGCAGCAGTTCGGTGATCACGGGTTGCACCACCATGTTGAGCATGCGGGCCATGCGCGAGGGCGCCAGCAGCGTGGCCGCCGGCACGCCGAAGAAGGGCACGAAGGCGGCATCTTTGCTGCCGAAGTCCATGTCGGGCAGGTTGAAAAAGCCCCGACCTTCCTTGATGGCGCGCAGCAGGGGTTTGACCGAATCGCTGCGCGGGAAGATCTGGGCGTCGCCAAAGCGCAGACGGCCGCGCTTCATCAGCTTGTCCATCAAGGGGTGGCTTTGCGCCTGGTAGATGGAGGCGCCGGGGCGGGCCTGGCACAGCAAGATGGTCGCACCGGCCACATCCAGGCCGACGAAATGCGGACACAGCCACATGGTGGCGCGGCCTTCGGTCTGGTACACGCGCTCGGCCAGGTCGATGTCGCCTTCGACCTGGATCAGGCTTTTGATGCGCTCGGGTGAGGCCCACCACAGCACGGCGCGGTCGAGCAGGCTCTGGGTCAGCCACCGAAAGTGCTGTTTCAGCAGGGCTTCGCGCTCGGCGGCAGGCATGTCGGGAAAGCACAGTTCCAGGTTGCGCAGGCCCACCTTGCGGCGCGAACCCGCCACGTGATAGAGCCCACCGCCCAGGCGGTGGGCGAGGGCCGCCAGCCAGGGCAGAGGCAGCCAGTGCAGCAGCCACAACAGGCCCAGGGCCAGGCGCAGACCGATCTCCTTCATGACTGGCCCTCGGTGCCGGTGGCCGAGGTCAGGATCTCGGCGCGCGGGCCTTTGTAGCGGTTGTATCCCCACAGGTACTGCTCGGGTGCTTGCATGATCATCGCTTCCATCAACCGGTTCACGGTGGCGGCGGATTGTGCCGCATCACCCCCGGCGAGCACTTGCTCAAGGTCAGCGGCCACACGGTCGGCGTGCACGATGTAATCGCAGCGGTGGTGCCGGCGGGCCCGCCAGCCCAGGCGCTCGCCGCGCAGCAGCACCACCGCGCAGCCGGTCTGGGCCACCAGCTTGGCGGCCATCGTCATCGTGTAGGCCGGGCGGCCGAAAAACGGCGCCCACACGCCCATGCCCTCGGGCGGGACCTGATCGGGCAGCAGGCCAACGGTCTCGCCTTTCTTGAGGGCGCGCAGCATCTGGCGCACGCCCGACAGGGTGGCCGGGCTGGTGAGCATGCCGGGGCGGTTGCGGGCGTTTTTCATCAGCTTGGCCAGCCAGGCCTGCTTGGCCGGGCGGTACAGCGCCGTGACGGGCTTGTGCGCGCCAAAGCGTTCGGCATAGGCCTGGGCCGTGATCTCGAAGCAGCCCAGGTGCGGCGTGAGCAGCAGCAGGCCACGGCCTTCGGCCAGGGCTGCGTCCACCACCTCG
>JAGNPA010000057.1 GCA_017989885.1 Aquabacterium sp. | reverse complement strand
GCCAGCGCTGCTTCGCGGCCTGGCTCAGGTTGCGGCGGTGGTCGGCCTTTGATGCCGTTCCATCGCCCGTGATCAGCAGCTTTTGTTCACCCGACTCGATCAGGTAGCCGACCGATCCCGGCGTTCTGCCCGAGAGCGGCAAGACGGACAGGCCCGGCACCAGCGACACACCGGTCTCGACCGGTTGCAGCTTGCCAGATCTGACATACGGCATCACGCTGGTGATCGTGGTCGCAAAGGACACCTTCTGCGCATCGGGTGCCTGGACGTAGTGGTGGTCGGCGAGCCAGTGCACCATGGCCTCTTGCGAGGCATAGAGCTGCGCATTCTTGAACTGGCGTTGTTCGTCGCTGCCCATCAGGCCACCGACCTGGTCCGCATGCATGTTGGTCAAGAACACCGCCGACACCTCATCGGGCGAGATGCCCGCGGCCTTCAGGTTCTCGGCAACCTGGCCCAGGTCATCGCCCTGACGCACACCGCGACCGGCGTTGACCAGCACCACCGTGCCGCCCTTGCGAATCGCGTAGGCCGTCACGCCTTTCAAGCCCGGATCTGACTTGAACGCTTGCGCCAGGGCTTGAGGCCATTCGCTCTGCGGGAGCTTGGCCAGCCGGGCGGCATCGATGACGAAGCGCTTGTCAGACAAGGCAAACACCTCGACCTCGCCCATTTGGTAGCGCTCGACACCCGGCACCTGCACCAGCTTGGCGGCCGGTGCGGTGTCGGTCGCGTAGACCGAACTGGCTGGGAGCAGATGCAAGCCGGCCACCATGGCCAGGGCGCCGGCCAGGTGACCCAACTTCAACTTCATGTGGACCGGTCCTTGTGATCAGTGCTTCAGGTTGTCCAGGATCGCCGGCGGCACGTTGGCCAGGCGGCTGCGCTGGGGATACTGGCCGACCTTGATGCGGGCCACTTCCGTCGCCGATTCGAAGTCCACGACCGACAGGTCGTTGCTCTCGCTGTTGGACACGTAGCAGCGCTTGCCGTCCGAGCTGGTGCTGGCCCAATAGGGCTTCGATCCCGAGGGGATGATGCGGTCGGTCGTCATGGACGGGACGGAGGCGACGACGATGTAGTTGTCGATGGTGCCAGCCATGCAGAGCTTGGACTCGGCGCCATTGATGGCCATGCCGTGGAAGGCCGAGTTCAGCGGGAAGTCATCCTTGGTCTTGAAGTTGGCCTTGGCGTATGCGCTCATCGGGATTTCGACCTTGTTGAGCACCTTGCCTGTGGCCATGTCGACCTTGGCATAGCCATTGAGGTAGGACATCTGCAGATAGGTGATCTTGCCGTCACGGGTGATGACGTTGGGGCGAATGCCGTAAGGCAAGGTCCACTTGTTGACCACCTTGAAGGTTTGGGCATCGACCACGGTCATCTGCTTGCGACCCTTGAGCGCGTTCAGCGCGTAAGGCAGGGGGATGATGCCCAGGCTGGAGTTGTAGATGTACTTGCCATCGGGCGAGTAGTCGTTCTGGTGGGGGAAGGCGCCTGTCGGGACCTTGGCCACTTGCTTGCCCGTGGCCGTGTCGATCACGAAGAAGTGGCCGTCGCTGGTGGCCGAGACGGCGATGTGCTTGCCATCGGGGCTGATGCCCATGTGGTCGGCGTTGATGCCGGGGATCGGAAAGCGCCACAGGATGCGGTGATCGGGCGAGCTCAGGTCGATCGCGATGACGTCAGACAGGTTCGAGCGCGAGATGAACACGGTCTTGCCATCGAGTGAGACGGCGATGTCGTCCACAAAGCGGTCACCGCCCTTCGTGGCCTTGGCCACCTCGTAGGTCGCACGCCGGATGATGTCCATTTCGGCCAGGCGCTCCTTGACGTCAGGAATGGCGTTGACGTAACCCAGCCGGGTCAGTGTGGATTCGTCGACGAAGCTCAGGGTGCCACCGGCGGAGTCGCCAACCACCAGAATCTTCTTGCTGGATTGGGCGAAGGCAGGACTCGAGGCTGTGCCCAGGAGCAGGGCGGCACAGGCGAGGGCGACACGGCCCGCTGCAGCAAGATGGTTTCTGTTTTTCATTCCATGTTTCCTCGGTTGTGTGGGCGAACGGCCGACACGCGACATGAGCGTTGTGACTCGGTGTGGGCGGACACCTTGATCGTGATCAAACGAGGCATGAAAAAACGTGAGTTATTTAACAATCCACGGGTTTCCGATGGGGCGGCTTGCACGCACGACCCCCCATTCGGAGGGTGTCGGACAGCCTTCAGCTGGGGTTCTCGTTGTGCAGAGAATTCGGCGGGTATTCGGCATCGATCTCGGCCATGTCGCACAAGCGCGGCCAGTCGGTCACGGTGACGCGGCGGTAGCCCAGCTTCACGATGCCCTGGTCTTGCAGCACCTTCAATCCTGCGGCCACGGTCTGACGTGTCATGCCCAGCGTCTCGGCCAGCGAGCCCTGGTTCAGCGGTGAGCTGCTGCCAGCGAGGTCGGGCACCGCCGTCCACCCTTGCGTGAGGGTCATCACGATGGCGCGCGCGAGCTTGGCTTGCGTGTCCAGCCTCGCGACCGCCTCCAGGGCGAAGAACAGCAAGCGGGTTTTCTGGGCCATCAAGACCGCCAGCCTGAAAGCCCATTGGGGATCTTCGCTGACCAGGCCTCCGAGTCGAGCGGGTGAGACATGCAGCAGCACCGTGGGCCCCACCGCTTGCGCGTCGTGTGTGCGCGGCAAGCCGTCAAAAAAGGCGATCTCCCCGAACCAGGTGGGGGGAGAGATCACGCTGAACAGGTTCTCTTGCCCGTCGGGCGCGATCCCGGTCAGGCGCAGTCCGCCCTCGATGACGCAGTAGATGCCATCGAAGCTGTCGCCCCTCAGGAACAGTTGCTGACCTGCGCCCAGGTGCTGGACCGTCGCTTCACTGAGCAGGCGTTGCGACGCCACGGGCGGCAAGCTGTTGAACCACAGGCTCTTTTGCAAGACCGAGAGGTACTGCCTTGGGTCTGACGTGGGCATGGCACGCTCCTCAAGCCTGCCGCAGGCACTCGATGATGCTCAAGCGCGCCGCCCGCCACGCAGGGATGAAGCCGCCCACCACGCCCATGAACAGCGCAAACGCCATGGCTTGCGCCGCCACGCTGGCCGTGAATCGGAAGCGGAACGCCATTTCCGAAAACGTCGCGTAATTCACCGTGGACACGTCCACGCTTTGCAGCAGCGAAGCGGCCCCCAAGCCGATCAGCCCGCCCACCAGCGACAGGCCCAAGGATTCGCCCAGGAAGGCGATCAGCACCGCCTCGCGTCGAAAGCCCAGCGCCCGCAGCGTGCCGATCTCGCCAATGCGCGAGGCCACGGCCGCGAACATCGTGATCATGGCGCCCACGATGGCCCCGATCGAAAAGATCACCGACAGCGACATGCCCAGCAGCTTGATGAAGCTCGACATGGATTCGGACTGCTCGGCGTAGAACTGCGTCTCGCGCTTCACGTCGAGCTGCAGGCGCGGGTCGGCGTCCACGGCCTGACGGGCCGCGTCCAGCGCATCGGAGTGGGACAGGCGGAACAAGATGGTCGAGTAAGCCGGGCGGCGGAAGGCCTGCATGGCCTGGTGCGCGTCCAGCCACACTTCCGAATCGAACGCGCTGCGGTCGGCGTCCATGATGCCCACCACCGTCCAGTCACGTCCGGCAAAGTGCAGGGTGTGGCCCACTTCGACGTTGGCAAAACCCTTGGCGATGGCCTTGCCGGCCACGATCTCGGAAGTGCCTGGGCGGAACATGCGCCCCTCGATCAGCTTGACCTGTGGGCGCATGCTGATGCCGAACTCCGACATGCCGCGCATGATCACATTGGCGGTGCTGCCATCGCGTTTGGGCAGGTTGTTGAGCGCCACCGCTTCGCGCGAGACCAGCTTGCGGCCCTGGTTGTCGGTGGCCACGCCGGGCAGGGTGTCGATGGCGTTGGCCTGGTCGCGGGTGATGTTGGAGTTGATCTCGGTGCCGGCGCCCTTGCGCATCACCACCACGTTGTCGCTCTGGCCGGTGGCCACCATGGTTTCGCTGATGCCTTCGCTCATCATCAGCACGGTGGCGAACACGAACACCACCAGGGCCATGCCACCGGCGGTCAGCGCCGTGGTCACCCGGCGCACCCACAGGTTGCGCATCACATAAGACAGGGGAATCGCTCGCATGGGGTACTGCCTCAGGCCACGTGGCGCAAGCCTTGCACGATGTCGATGCGCGACATCTTCCAGGCCGGCCAGGCGGCGGCCAGCAGGCCCACCACCAAGGCTGCCAGCGCTTGATAGACCAAGGTGGTTTGCGACACCTCGAACACCTTGAACAGCGTGCCGGTCTGCTGCACGAAGGCGGCGGTGAGCGGGAAGGTCAAGGCCATGCCGATGGCCCCGCCGATCACCGCGATCATCAGGCTTTCGCCAAACAGCAGCTTCACCACGAAGGCCGGCGAGAAGCCCAGGGCCTTGAGTGTGGCGTACTCGGCCAGGCGCTCGCGCGCCGTCATCGTCATCGTGTTGGCCATCACGGCCATGATGATGAGGATCACCACAAAGCTCACGGCCCGAATCGCCATCAGCACCGTCTGGCTCATGGCCACCATGCCCAGCTGAAACGACTTCTCGGTCTCGGTCTTGGTTTCGGCGTTGGAGTTGCGAAACAGCGCGTCAATCTCTTGCGAGATGGCCGACGCGCGGCTCGGGTCGCTGATGCCGACCACGTACAGGGCCACCTGCTCGGCGGCAGTGCTGCCCAGGCGCTTGCGCAGGTTTTCCGACAGCAGCGACCAGTGCATGAGCATGATGCTCTCATCCGTGGCCGGATCGGGCGAGGCATAGATGCCGCGGACCGTGAAGCTCCAGTTGCCCGGGTAGATGGTGCCGCTCAGCGGGATGGTGTCGCCCACCTTCCAGCCAAAGCGCTGCGCCAGGTCGCGGCCGATGATGGCGCCCTGGCGGTCGGCCATGAAGGCGGCGCGCTCGGCGTCGGTCAGCTGGTATTCGGGGTAGATGTCGAAGTAGCTGGGGCCGTCGACGGCAAAGCGGGCGAAGAAGTTGCGGCGGTCGAGGTAGATGCCGCCGAACCAGTTGGCCCAGGTCACGCCGCTCACGCCTTCAATTTTGCGGATGCGTTCGGCGTAGTAGCGCGGCAGCGGCTGGCCGATCGAAATGGCGCTGCGCGTGATCAGCCGGGTGCTGGACGTGCCTTCGACGCCGGCATACCAGGCGTCCACGATGGTGCGCAGCAGCCCGAAGGCGCTGATGGCCACCACCAGGCCCACCATGGTCAGCAGGGTGCGCAGCTTGTGCCGGAAGGCGTTTTTCAGCAGGAGCTTGAAGATGAACATCAGTGCGCGTCGGCTGGGTCGTCGACCAACACACCTTTTTCAAGGTGAATCATGCGGCTGGCGCGCGAGGCGGCCTTGGGGTCGTGCGTCACCATCACGATGGTCTTGCCCAGGTCGTGGTGCAACTCGTCCATCAGTGCCAGCACCTCTTCGCCCGTGGCGCGGTCCAGGTCGCCCGTGGGCTCGTCGGCCACGATCAGCGCAGGGTCGGTCACCAGGGCACGCGCAATGGCCACGCGCTGCTGCTGTCCGCCCGACAGTTCATTGGGGTAGTGGTCCATGCGGTCGGCCAGGCGCACCATCTCCAGCGTGGCCTCCACGTGTTCCTTGCGCTGCTTGCGGGTCAGGTTGGTCAGCAGCAGGGGCAGTTCCACGTTCTCGTAGGCCGTCAGCACCGGCATCAGGTTGTAGAACTGGAAAATGAAGCCCACATTGGCCGCGCGCCAGTCGGCCAGGGCCGTTTCGTCCAGCGTGGCAATGTCCACCCCGGCAATCTGGATGGTGCCCGTGCTGGGCTGGTCAATGCCAGCGATCAGGTTGAGCAGCGTGCTCTTGCCCGAGCCGCTGGGCCCCATCAGCGAGACGAATTCGGCGCGGCGCACCGCCAGGTTGATGTCCTTCAGCACCGGAATGGGCTGGCCACCGCGGCTGTAGGTCTTGCTGAGGTGGTCGATGCGGATCAGCGTGTCGTCGGACGCGTCGGCCGATGTGCCGTGTGAGGTGCTCATACTGCGGCGCCCTCGCTTCAGGACGTGGCCAGGCGCACACGCGCACCGTCAGACATGCCGGCAGGCGGGGTGCCCACCAGCTTGTCGCCTTGCTTGAGCTCGCCGCTGATTTCGCGCAGCTCGCCCAACTGGCGGCCCAGGGTGACGGGCACGGACTGTGCGACTTCTTTGCCCTTGACCGTGGCCAGGCGGTAGACGTGGCTCTTGCCCTGGTCGGTGACGATGGCGTGGTCTGGCACGGCCAGCACGGTTTTCTGGTCGGCGGCGCTGATGTCTTGCGAGAGGAAGCTGACCTTGGCGCTCATCTCGGGCAGGATGCGGGCGTCCAACTGCTCGAAGCGGATCTTGGTCATGACCGTGGCCTTGGCCCGGTCCACCGTGGGCACGATGCCCGAGACGCGGCCCTTGAAGCGCATGCCGGGCAGGGCGTCCAGCACGATCTCGACGGGCTGGCCCACCTGGGCTTTGGACAGGTTGCCCTCGGACACGTCGGCCTCGACTTCGAGTGTGCTCATGTCGGCCATGGTGACCACGGCGCCTTGGGCGCCAGCGGCGCTGGACATGGGGGTGATGATGTCGCCCACGTTGGCGTTCTTGACCAGCACCACGCCGTCAAACGGGGCGCGGATCTCGGTGTAGTCCAGGGCCACTTTCTGAGCCTTGAGCTGGGCACGGGCCTGCTCTAGCGCGGCCTGGCCGGCCGCCGCTGCGGCAAAGGCCGCCTTGTTCTTGCTCACGGTGGTGTCCACCATCTGCGGCGAGATGAAGCCCTGGCCTTCGAGGCTGCGCGCACGGGCCGTCTCGGCGCGGGCGTTGATGAGTTGCACCCACAGTTGCTTGTGGTTGGCCTCGGCCTGCAGCACGGCGGCCTCGGCGCCCAGGATGGCGGCCTGGATGTCGCTGCCGTCCAGGCGGGCCAGCAGCTCACCCCGCTTGACCTTGGAGCCCTCGCGCACGTTCAGCTCGATCAGCCGCCCGGACGCTTTGGACGCCACGGCCGAGCGCCGTTGGGCCACGACGTAACCAGAGGCGGTCAGCTGCACGTACTGCTGTGAGGGGGTGCTCAACACCACCGAGGTGGTGCTCACCTCGGTCGCGCGGGGCATCCACACATAGGCGCCAGCGCCCAGTGCCAGCGCGCCCACCAACACCCAGGGTGTCAGGTTGGACTTCTTGCGAACGGGGGCCTGTGCGCTGCGGTCGATCTTCAGTTTGGACAGGGCCGAGGGCTGGGGTACTTCACTGCTGCTCATGGCGGTCGGGGCAAGATGGTGCGATCAGGTGTGCGGCGCTGATCGTGCCGCCCACCGGGTTGATGTCCTGCTGCAAATGGCGTGCGTGCGGGTGCGTGCAGGGCAGGGGACCCAGACTGGATGGGCTTGTTGTCAGACTACGCCAGCGTGAAGTGCTTCACGGTTAGGGAATGCCAGATCACCCCCCCAGAAAGAGGGTGCCCCCCGGCGAGGGTTGAGGCTCAGGCGGTGAGGGGGCCGCCCAGGCTCAGCGTGTCGCGTGCCAACTGGGTGATGCGCTCCCAGTCACCCGCCCGCACGGCCGAAACCGGGGCGAGCCAGGAGCCCCCCACGCACGCCACATTGGGCAGGGCCAGAAAGTTCGCGGCGGTGTCGAAGGTGATGCCCCCGGTCGGGCAAAACCGCGCATCGGCAAAGGGGCCGTGGAAGGCCTTGAGCATGCCCACGCCACCGGCTTGCTGGGCAGGGAAGAACTTGAAGTGGCTCAGGCCCGCGTCCATCGCGGTCATCAATTCGGAAGCGGTGGCCACGCCCGGTAGCAATGGGGTGGGGGCACCGCTGCGCAGTGCGCTGAGCAGGCGCGGTGTCAGCCCTGGGGACACGGCCAGGTGCGCGCCTGCGTGGGCAGCCGCTTCCCACTGCTCGGGCGTGGTCACGGTGCCGGCGGCCACCAGGGCTTCGGGCACCTCGTGCGCCAGCAGGCGGATCACGTCCAGGGCGGCCGGGGTGCGCAAGGTCACCTCCAGCACCTGCACGCCGCCGGCCAGCAGGGCACGCGCCAGCGGCACGGCCTCATCCACCCGGTCGATCACCAGCACCGGAATCACCGGGCCGCGCGTCAGCGCCATCTCCAGCGTCAGCTCGTTGGTGTTCATGTCTCGCCTTGCTCCGTCCAGCCAAAGGTCATGGCGCCTTGCTCGGCGCCGCTCACCCGTTGTCGCAGGCCGGCAAACAGCTCGCGCCCTGTGCCCACCTGGTAGGGGCTCACGTCCAGCTCGATGGGTGTGCGGGCGGCCCATTCGGTCTCGGGCACCAGGGCCTGCAGCGTGCCCGCGTCGGCATCCAGGCGGATCAGGTCGCCCGTGCGGACCTTGCCCAACGGTCCACCTGCCAGCACCTCCGGCGTTACGTGGATGGCCGCAGGGACCTTGCCTGAAGCGCCCGACATGCGCCCATCGGTCACCAGGGCCACTTTGAAGCCCTGGTCTTGCAGATTGGTCAGCAGCGGGGTGAGGGCGTGCAGTTCGGGCATGCCGTTGGCACGCGGACCCTGGCCCAGCACCACGGCCACCAGATCACGGTTCAACTCGCCGCGCTGATAGGCCTCTTGCAGCTCATGTTGATCGCGCAGCACCAGGGCCGGTGCCTCCAC
>JAGNPA010000356.1 GCA_017989885.1 Aquabacterium sp. | reverse complement strand
CCTCAAGAGGCCGACAGGATGACCGACTCATCTGATGTTGAAGTGGGGACAGCCCGAATCAACGTGCCGCCTCAGGGGCGCTCGCCGCCGAAGCTGCCTCGGCAGCCGCTGCGGCTTCATCCTCAGTCTCTGGCAGGTCATACCGAGGTTCAGGCGCTTCCTCTTCCTCCTCAACTTCCGCAGGCGTCCGGCCTTGGTCGATCAGACTCTGACGGCGCTGCAGGTAGGCGTCCCGGGTGAAGGCATATTTGTCCAGCGCCACGCTGTCGAGCAGATCGGTGGCCGACAGATAGGCCGCGCGGGTGCTGACCACGTTGAGCAAGCGCGCCAGGTTGTCCTCGCGCGCCCCATCGATCAAGGTGGTGGCCGAGAAGGTCATGCTGGTGACGAAGTTGGCCGAGTCACGCACCGATGAAGGCCCCATGAGCGGCCAGACAATGTAAGCGCCCGACGGTGCACCCCACACGCCCAGCGTCTGACCCAGGTCTTCGTTGAAACGGTCCAGGCGCATCGGGGTGGCCAGGTCGATCAGACCGCCCAGGCCCAAGGTCGAGTTCACGGCCACCCGCATGGTGCTGGCGGCCCCCTCTTTGAGGCGCCCCTGCAGGAACAGGTTCACCGACGACCAGACGTCACCGATGTTGCCGAAAAAATTGCGCACGCCGGTGCGCACCGGCTGGGGCGTGACCTTGACATAGCCTTCGGCCACGGGCTTGAGCACATGGACGTCCACCGTTTCGTTGAACGAGAACACCCCGCGGTTCCACGACTCCAGCGGGTCGGGCGAATGCGCGGTGGCACAGCCCGACAAGGCCAGCACGACCGGCAGGCTCACCGCACACGCCAGCGCACGGGAGCGACGCCCCAAAAAGGTTTGCATCAGACTCATTTTCCACCATCCTTGCCGCCTTCAGCGGCCTTGCTGTAGAGGAACTGACTGATCAGATTCTCCAGCACGATGGCCGATTGCGTGGCCTTGATTGCATCACCCTCGACCAGATTGGTCTCACCGTAACCCGGCTCCAACCCAATGTACTGCTCGCCCAGCAGGCCGGCCGTCAGGATCTTGGCCGAGGTGTCCTTGGGGAAGGCCACGCCCTTGTTCATCTCGATCTCGACCTTGGCCTGGAAGGTCTCGTTGTCGAAGGTGATCGCCGTGACGCGGCCCACGACCACACCTGCGCTTTTCACGGCCGCCTTGGGCTTGAGCCCGCCGATGTTGTCGAACAGGGCTGCCACCTTGTAGCCCGAGTCGAACGACAAGGTCAACAGGTTGCCCGCCTTCAGGGCCAGGAAGACGATCGCCGCCGCCCCCAGCATCACGAAGATGCCGACCCACACGTCATGTTTTGATTTCTGCATATCGTTCGTCCTTGCGACCGGCCTGGGTCAGATCGAGAACATCATGGCCGTCAACACAAAATCCAGCCCCAGCACGGCCAGGGAAGCCATCACCACGGTACGGGTGGTCGCCAGTGACACACCCTCGGGGGTCGGATCACATTCATGCCCTTGCAACAGCGCCACAAAGGTCACCGTGAAACCGAAGACCAGGCTCTTGAGCATGCCGTTGCCCACGTCGGCCCACACGTCGACGCCGTTTTGCATCTGCGACCAGAAGGCCCCACCGTCCACGCCGATCATGGCCACACCCACGACCCAGCCACCCAGCACGCCCACCGCCGAGAACACGGCCGCCAACAGCGGCATGGCAATCACCCCGCCCCAAAAGCGTGGCGCCAGCACCCGCTGGATGGGGTCCACCCCCATCATTTCCATGGCGGCCAACTGCTCACCCGCTTTCATCAGCCCGATGCCCGCCGTCAGCGAGGTACCGGCGCGCCCGGCAAACAAAAGCGCGGCCACCACCGGCCCCAACTCTCGCACCAATGAGAGCGCCACCATCAGCCCCAGCGCCTCGCTGGAGCCATAGGTTTGCAGAATGTAGTAGCCCTGCAGCCCCAGCACAAAGCCCACAAAGGCCCCGGACACCGTGATGATGGCCAGGGAGTAGTTGCCCAGGAAAAAGATCTGCTCGGTGAGCAGGCGCGGGCGCTTGAGGGTGGCGCCCAGCGACAGCAAGAGCCGCAAGAACAGGCGCGCGGCATAGCCGAGGTCGCTCAGCTTGAGTCGAACGGCCCGCCCCACACGGGACGGATTGAGCCAGGACATCATCCGCGCACTCCGAAATCATGGCCTGCGTCGATCGCAGGGTGGTGGAAACGCACCGGGCCATCGGGGGCGGCGTCCACAAACTGGCGCACCAGGGGATCGGTGCTGGCGCGCATCTCGGCCGGGGTGCCCTGGGCCACGATGCGGCCATTGGCCAGCAAGACCACGTGGTCGGCAATCAGGAAGGTTTCTTCCACGTCGTGAGACACCAGCACGCTGGTGAGCCCCATCGTGTCATTGAGCTCTCGAATCAGGCGCGCCGACACCCCCATCGAGATCGGGTCCAGGCCCGCGAAGGGTTCGTCGTACAGCATGAGTTCCGGATCGAGCGCCATCGCGCGCGCCAAGGCCACGCGCCGGGCCATGCCGCCCGAGATCTCGCTGGGCATCAGGTCGCGCGCGCCCCGCAGGCCCACCGCATTGAGCTTCATCAGCACCAGGTCGCGCAGGATGGACTCGGGCAACTTCGTGTGCTCGCGCAGCGGAAAGGCGACGTTCTCGAACACCGACAGGTCGGTGAACAAGGCGCCGAACTGGAACAGCATGCCCATGCGTCGACGGGCCGCCATCAGCCCGGCTGCGTCCAGTTGCGCCATGTCCTGCCCGCCCACCAGCACCTGGCCGGACATGGGGGTCAATTGCCGACCGATCAGGCGCAGCACTGTGGTTTTCCCGCCACCCGAGGTCCCCATCAGCGC
>JAGNPA010000355.1 GCA_017989885.1 Aquabacterium sp. | reverse complement strand
GGTCCATGCCACCACCGACCCAGGCCACCACGGTGCCGTCGGGCTTGTGGGCGGCCAGCATGCGCACGTTCATGTGCACGGTAGGGGCGTAGGGGTTGCGCGGGTGGAACACCAGGGACACACCCATGGCCTCGAAGGGGCAGCCGGCCAGTTCGGGCCGGTGCTGCGTGGCCGACGGCGGCAGTTGCGGCCCCTTGACGTGCGAGAAGTTGCAGCCGCCGCGCTCCAGCACCTTGCCTTCTTCGACCAGACGCGAGCAGCCGTCGCCCTGCAGACGCTCACCGGGCGCACGCGTCCAGGCATCGCGCACGAAAGGCGTGCCATCTTCGGCCTCGAAGGCCGCGACGATGCGGTCCTGCAGGCCGAGCAGGTAAGTGCGAACGGCGTCGGTGTTCATGGGCGTGCTCATGGTCGTCGTGAGGGCGTCAGGTGAACCGGGGTCGGCCAAGGGTCAGCGGGCCTTGATGGCGCGCCAGCCGATGTCGGTGCGGAACTGCATGCCGTCGAACTGGATGCCGCGCATGTAGTCGTAGGCGCGCTGCTGGGCCAGCTTGGCCGAGTCGCCCAAGGCCGTCACGCACAGCACGCGGCCGCCGCTGGTGCGGACCTGACCGTCTTCGCCCATGGTGGTGCCGGCATGGAAGACCATGGCGTCGTCGGCCTCGGCCGGCAGCCCGGTGATGACGTCGCCCTTGCGCGGGTTGAGCGGGTAGTCGGCCGCGGCCAGCACCACTCCCAGGGCCACACGGCGGTCCCACTCCAGCTCGACCTGGTCCAGCGTGCCGTCGGTGGCGTGCAGAAACACGTCGATCAGGTCGCTCTTGAGGCGCATCATGATGGGCTGGGTTTCCGGGTCACCCATGCGGCAGTTGAACTCCAGCGTCTTGGGGTTGCCCTGCGCGTCGATCATCAGGCCGGCGTACAGGAAGCCCGTGAAGGGCACGCCGTCCTTGGCCATGCCAGCCAGCGTCGGCTGGATGATCTCTTGCATGGCCTTGGCGTACACATTGGGCGTGACCACCGGCGCGGGCGAGTAGGCGCCCATGCCGCCCGTGTTGGGGCCTTCGTCGCCGTCGAGCAGGCGCTTGTGGTCCTGGCTGGTGGCCAGCACCGACACGTTCTTGCCGTCGGACATGACGATGAAGCTGGCCTCTTCACCGGCCAGGAACTCCTCGATCACCACGCGCGCGCCGCCTGCGTTGTGCTGCACGCCCAGCGTGTTGTCCAGCAGCATCCAGTCCACCGCCTGGTGCGCTTCTTCCAGGGTCATGGCCACGACCACGCCCTTGCCCGCCGCCAGGCCGTCGGCCTTGATGACGATGGGCGCGCCGTGCTTGTCGACGAAGGCGTGGGCCGCTTCGGTGTCGGTGAAGGTTTCGTAGAAGGCCGTGGGGATGCCATGGCGCTTCATGAAGTCCTTGGCAAAAGCCTTGGAGCTTTCCAGCTGCGCGGCCTTTTGCGTGGGGCCGAAGATGCGCAGGCCACGGGCCCGGAACTCGTCCACGACACCGGCGGCCAGCGGGGCCTCAGGGCCAACCACCGTCAGCACGACCTTGTTGGCCTGGGCGAAATCGGCCAGCGCCTGGATGTCGGTGATGGGCACGTTGACCAGGCGCGCATCGCGCGCCGTGCCGCCATTGCCAGGGGCCACATAGACCTTGCCCGCCTTGGGCGACTGAGCCAGCTTCCAGGCCAGGGCGTGTTCACGGCCACCAGAGCCAATGACGAGGATGTTCATACGGGGACCTTGCTCTCTCAGTTCACTCAGTTCAATTCGGCGTTGTGATAGACCTCCTGGACATCGTCCAGGTCTTCCAGCACATCCAGCAACTTCTGCATGCGGGCCGCATCATCGCCCGACAACTCGATGGTGTTCTCGGCACGCATCGTCACCTCGGCCATTTCAGCCTGCAAGCCAGCACCTTCCAGCGCGGCTTTCACCGCCTCGAAATCGGGCGGCGCGCTCAGCACTTCCACGGAGCCGTCTTCATGGGTGATGACGTCTTCGGCCCCGGCCTCCAGGGCCACTTCCATGACCTTGTCTTCGCTCACGCCCGGGGCAAACAGAAACTGGCCCACGTGCTGGAACTGGAAGGCCACCGAGCCCTCGGTGCCCATGTTGCCACCGTATTTGCTGAAAGCATGACGCACATCGGCCACGGTGCGCACCCGGTTGTCGGTCATGCAGTCAACGATGATGGCCGCGCCCCCGATGCCGTAGCCTTCGTAGCGGATTTCTTCGTAGGTGACGCCATCGAGGTTGCCCGTGGCCTTGTCCACGTTGCGCTTGATGTTGTCGGCCGGCATGTTGGCCGCCTTGGCCTTCTCGATGGCCAGGCGCAGGCGGGGGTTCATGTTGACGTCAGCCCCCCCGGCACGGGCAGCCACGATGATTTCACGGGTGATGCGGGTCCAGATCCTGCCGCGCTTGTCGTCCTGACGACCCTTGCGATGCTGGATATTGGCCCATTTGGAATGGCCGGCCATGGCGTCTTGCTCCGGATGAAAATGTGCGATGTGAACGACAGAAGGCGCCCCGGCGAAACACCGGCGCGCGCTTGAAAACAGCCGCAGCGCAAGCTGGGCGATACTGTGATTTTACCTGTCGGCGGCCTTGACCCGGATCATGGGGCACGCCCGCACCGTCAGGCCGACCGAAGTCCGACTTTTTTGACTGTTGTGGAGCCCTCGCATCATGGCCAACCCCATCCTGATTGCCCGACATGGCGACACCGAGTGCCACCTGCTGCCCGCCCTGACCAACCGCCACGGCCTGATCACCGGCGCCACAGGCACGGGCAAGACCATCACGCTGCAAGGCCTGGCCGAGGGTTTGTCGAACCTGGGCGTGCCCGTCTTCCTGGCGGACATCAAGGGTGACCTCACC
>JAGNPA010000354.1 GCA_017989885.1 Aquabacterium sp. | reverse complement strand
GTCCAGCAGCATCACGCTGTCGGCGGGCAGGGCGGCCAGGGTCGGCAGCGCCTCGCCGTAGGGGCGCACGGTCACGCCATCCTGCGCCAGACGGGCGGCCAGCGCCGCATCGATCTTGCCTTCGCCCACAAACAGCGTCACCGCGTCCAGGGTCACCAGCGCATGGCCCAGGAACACCGGGTTGTATTCGACATCGGCCCCCCGCAGGTTCAACAACCAGGCCAGGTCGTCCAGCGTGGCGATCCAGTGGTGGGTGGCGCCCCGGTCGTGCATCTGCGCCCGCACGCCAGCCAGCTTCTCGGCTCGTGAGGTGGCCGCATGGGGCAGGGCGTGTTCGTACACCGGCGCGGTGGGCAGGCCCGGGCGGTCCGGCCAGATGCCGTCCAGCACATCCAGTTGGGTGACCAACTGCCAGCCTTCGCTACCCAGGGCATCCCGCAACTGCTGGGTCTGTGCCAGGCCCATCACGGCGCCATCCACAGCCAGGGTCGGGGCCTGCGCCGGGGACGTAGGCAAGGCCAGGTCTTCCAGCCAGGCCAAGTAAGCCAGCACTGCCGAGCCTTCCAGCTTGACCAAATCGACCCCGCTGCCCGCCAGCTCGGCCTCGGCCTGCTCCCAATAACGGCTGTCGGTGAACACGGCCGCCCGCGTGCTGGACACCAGCAAGGTGCCCGACGAGCCGGTGAACCCGCTCAGCCACACCCGGCCTTGCCAACGCTCTGGCAGGTACTCCGACAGATGCGGATCGCTGCTGGGCACCAGCACGGCCTGCCAATTTTGCCGGGCCATGCGCTCGCGCAGGGCGTGCAGGCGAGGGGCGAGGTCAGGGGCGGCAGGCGAAACGGGCAGGGAGGTCGCAGAGGTCACGGCGGTCAGGCCACCCGGTCAGGCGGCATCAGGGCAGAAAACCCGATGTTGCCACGAGCCGTGCGCCCCTCACGCCAGCACCGTCATTCCGGGGTGTCCACCCGCACCACACGGGCGTGGGGCTCCAGCGCATGCGGGTCCGGAAACACGCGGGCATGGCGCTGCGAGGTGAAGTAAGCCCAGGCCCAGTCCATCATCACCACGGTGCGGTTGCGGAACCCGATCAGGAAGTACACGTGCACGAACAGCCAGAACAACCAGGCGGCAAAGCCACTGAAGCGGATGCGCTTCTTGGTGAACGGGATGTCGATCATCGCCACCGCCGCGCGCTTGCCAATGGTGGCCATCGAGCCATAGTCAAAGTAGCGGAAGGCCAGGCTGTCCTGCCCCTTGAGGCGACGCAGGATGTTGAACGCCGCCTTGCGACCCATTTGCTTGGCGCCCGGGCTCACGCCGGGCACGGGCGTGGGGTTGTCGGGATCCTCGTAGCTCTTGGCCGAGGCCAGGTCGCCCACCACATAGATGTTCGGGTGCCCAGGAATCGTCAGGTCGGGCTGGACCACCACGCGGCCCGCACGGTCCAGTTCACAGCCCGTGCTCTTGGCCAGGGCCTTGCCCAAAGGCGACGCCGCCACACCTGCCGCCCAGATCACCGTGCGCGTGGGCAAAAAGTGAGACACGGCCCGGCTGCTGCCGTCGGCCTGTTTCTCCATCACGTCATAGTGAATGCCGAAGGCGGTGATGTTGGTCACCTTCGCGCCTGCCAGCACTTCGGCTCCCAGCATCTCCAGCTGCTCCTGCGCGCGCTGTGACAGGTCCTCGGTGAAGGTGCCCAGCACGCGCGGGGCGCCCTCCAGCAAAATCACGCGGGCCATGCGCGAGTCGATGCGGCGGAACTCGGCGCTCAAGGTCTGCTGGGCGATCTCGGCCAGCGTGCCCGCCATCTCCACGCCCGTCGGGCCCGCGCCCACCACGGCAAAGGTCAGCCAGGGCTCGCGCTTGACCGGGTCGGATTCGCGCTCGGCCCGCTCGAAGGCCGTCAGCACACGGCGGCGGATGCTGAACGCGTCCCCCAGCGTTTTCAGGCCGGGGGCGTACTTGGCCCAGTCATCGCGCCCGAAATAGCTGTGGGTGGCACCGGCCGCCAGCACCAGGTGATCAAAATGGATGTGCTCGCCATCGTCCAGCACCACGCAGTCGGATGCCGCATCGATCGAGCTGACCTCGCCCATCAACACCGTCAAATTGCCCTTGGCGATCTGCTTGCGCAGGATGTGGCGGATCGGACCGGCAATCGCAGGTGCTGGCAGGCCCGCAGTGGCCACCTGGTACAGCAAGGGCTGGAACAGGTGGTGGTTGGTCCGGTCGATCACCACGATCTCCACCTCGGCGTGCGACAGGGCCTTGGCCGCCTCCAGCCCCCCAAAGCCACAGCCAATGATGACGACACGTGGTTTGCCCGGCTTCACGGTGAGGGCACTTGACGCGGGGGCGGTGGAGGGGGAAGCAGAAGAGGCCATGCGCGACAAGGAAGCTGGGCTGAGAAAAGTCAGCGTTTATACCAGTGTCGAGGCCCGGTTGAGGTGCAGGCACCGTTTGGGTGCACCCTGCAATCAGGGGGTAAATGCCTGCATCACATCGCTTCATGCGTTCTGTTGCTGTTTTGTGAGGCGAACGTGTCAAGCGCTTGTCAATCTCGCTCGCTCACGGCAATTCGTCATGCCGCCCAGCATCCAGATCGGGATCGATTTTGAACGGTGCCCGCGCGTCCAGGTGCTCCAGGTACTGCCCGATCCCCTGGGACTCCCGGTCCAGAAAGCGCGCCACGGCATCCCGCAAACCCGGGTGGGCCAGCCAATGCACCGACTGCGTCGCCACCGGCAACAGCCCCCGCGCCAGTTTGTGCTCGCCCTGTGCGCCGCCCTCAAAGCGCCGATAGCCCTGCGCGATGCACCACGCCAGAGGCTGGTAGTAGCAAGCCTCGAAGTGCAGGCACGACACCTGTGCCACCGCGCCCCAGTAG
>JAGNPA010000353.1 GCA_017989885.1 Aquabacterium sp. | reverse complement strand
CAGAACGGTTAGGATGCCAAGCAACAAACGCGCGCGCCACCACCTCCATGATTGTTATCGTTGGTTACCTCCTCTGCCTGGGCTGCATCTTTGGGGCCTTCATCATCCACGGGGGCAACATCTCGGTGATCCTGCACGCCATGCCCACCGAAATGATGGCCATTGGCGGCGGGGCCATCGGTGCGTTCCTGGTGAACAACCAGCCCAAGGTGGTCAAGGCGGTGCTGAGCAGTTTCGGCCCGCTGCTCAAGGGGTCGAAGTACACCAAAGACCGCTACATGGAGCTCATGGCGATGCTCTATGAGATCTTGCAGAAGGTGCGCAAAGAGGGCTTGATGTCCATCGAAAAGGATGTCGACGACCCCGAGAACTCGCCCCTGTTCAAGAAGTATCCGATCGTTGGCAGCGACCACCACGTCATCGAGTTCATCACCGACTACCTGCGCATGATGGTGTCGGGCAACCTCAACTCGCATGAGATCGAGGCCCTGATGGACAACGAGATCGAAACCCATCACAACGAGGGTCACCAGCCCGTGGCGGCCATCGCACGCCTGGCTGGCGCCCTGCCCGCCTTCGGCATCGTGGCCGCCGTGCTGGGGGTGGTCAACACCATGGGTTCGGTGGGGCAACCACCTGCCGTGCTGGGGGCCATGATCGGCTCCGCCCTGGTGGGCACCTTTCTGGGGATCTTGCTGGCTTACGGCGTGGTCGAGCCGATTGGCGGCCTGATGGAGCAAAAGCTCGACGAGGCCACGAAAGAGCTTCAGGTCATCAAGACCGTGTTGCTGGCGAGCATGCAGGGCTACGCGCCTCAGGTGGCCATCGAGTTCGGACGCAAGGTGCTCTTCTCGACCGAACGACCCAGCTTTGTCGAGCTGGAAGCCCACGTGAAGAAGAAGTAAGCCATGGCCGGTGATTCGAAGAAGGTCCAGCCGATCATCATCAAGCGCGTCAAGAAGGGCGGCCATGCCGTCCATGGCGGCGCGTGGAAGATCGCCTACGCCGACTTCGTGACGGCCATGATGGCCTTCTTCCTGTTGATGTGGCTGCTCGGCTCCACCACCGAGGGCGACCGCAAGGGCATCGCCGACTACTTCAGCAACCCGGTGAAAATCTCGATGATGGGAGGCTCCGGCGCCGGGGATGCCACCTCCATCATCCAGGGGGGCGGCAACAGCCTGACCGAGACAAGCGGCCAGCAAAACAAAGGCCGCTCGGAAACCGTCGATGAAAAGCTGCGTCAGAAGGCCTTGAAGGCCGAGCAGATGCGCGCCGAGCAGGCGCGCCTCAATGCGCTCAAGGCCAAGGTGCAAGAGGTGATCGCCAACGACAACCGGCTGTCGAAATACCAGTCGCAGTTGCGCCTGGACCTCACCGCCGAGGGCCTGCGCATCCAGATCGTGGACGACCAGAACCGGCCGATGTTCGCCAGCGGCTCGGAGACGGTGGAAGGCTATATGCGTGACGTGCTGCGCGCCATTGGCTTCGTGCTGGCCGACGTCCCCAACCGCCTGACGATCGAAGGCCACACCGACGCCAAGCCCTTCGTGGGTGGCGAGGCGGGTTACAGCAACTGGGAGCTGTCAGCCGACCGCGCCAACGCCTCCCGGCGCGAGCTGATCACCGGCGGGCTCAAGGGCGATCGGGTGCTGCGCGTCCAGGGTCTGGCCGCCAGCATGCTGTTCGACGCCCAGAACCCGGAAAGCCCTTTGAACCGGCGCATCAGCATCATCGTGATGAACCGCGAGGCCGAAGAACGCTTCTATGAGGCCGCGCGCACCGCCTCGGGCACCCCCACAAGTGCCGAAGACGAGACAGAAGCCACACCTGACGGGTCAATCCCCTCCGGCGCCGGCGCACCGAACCGATAAACTCCTCTTCCGAAGGCATCCGCAGAGAGGTGCCGGCGATTGACACAAGGACGAGCCATGAGCAACCCCGCTGACTTCAAGTTTCTGATCGTGGACGACTTCTCGACCATGCGCCGCATCGTCCGCGGCTTGCTCAAGGAAAGCGGGTACGTCAATGCCGACGAAGCCGAAGACGGCGTGGTCGCCCTGAACATGCTCAAGAACAACAAGTTCGACTTCGTGGTCAGTGACATCAACATGCCCAACATGAATGGCTTTGAGTTGCTCAAGGCCATCAAGGCCGATGACACCCTCAAGCACATCCCCGTCCTGATGGTGACGGCCGAGGCGCGCAAGGAAGACATCGTGCTGGCCGCCCAGACGGGGGCAGCGGGCTACATCGTCAAGCCCTTCACCAAGGCCACGCTGGAAGAAAAAGTCCAGAAGATCCTGCAAAAGCTGGCCACCACGGCTTGAGGGAGCGCCACGTGCAGACCATTGACTTGCCCGACAACATGACGATGCCCGCGGCATCGCCCGAAATCTTCCAGCAACTGGGGACCCTGACCCGGCAACTGCATGACACCCTGAACATGCTGGGTGTGCTGCCGAATCTGCAGCAAACGGTGGACAACCTGCCCGATGCGCGCAGCCGCCTGAACTACATCGCCACCAAGACCGCTGACGCCGCCGAGAAGGTGCTGAACCTGGTGGACACGGCCAAGGCCGATCAGGAGCACATTGCCCAGGAAACGCGCAAGCTGGCCCAATTGATCACGGCCGATCCGGTCAAGGCGGTGGCCAGTGGGGCCGTGTTCAACTTCGTTCAGGATGTCGAGGCCACGACCCGGCGGGTCGACGCCCACCTCACCGACATCATGATGGCGCAGGATTTTCACGACCTGACTGGCCAGGTGGTGGCCAAGGTGGTGAACCTGGCCAATGACCTCGAAGCACAGTTGGTCAAGCTGCTGGTGCAGGCCGCCCCTCCGGAACAGGCGCACAAGGTGGAGGCGGCCCTGACCCACAGCCATGAGGC
>JAGNPA010000352.1 GCA_017989885.1 Aquabacterium sp. | reverse complement strand
CACCCCGGCCCCCGTGACCGAAGCCCCCGCCCCTGCGCCTGAACCTGCCCCCACTGCTGAAAACACAGCAGGCAAGCGCGTGTATGGCATGACCTGTGCGATGTGCCATGCCGCAGGTGTGGCGGGCGCACCCAAGCCGGGTGACAAGGCAGACTGGGCGCCGCGCATTGCGCAAGGCAAGGACACCCTGTACAAGCACGCCATTGAGGGCTTTACAGGCAGCAAGGGCGTCATGCCGGCGCGCGGTGGCGCCACCACACTCAGCGATGACGATGTGAAGGCCGCGGTGGACTACATGGCCGATCAATCCATTTGACAAGCAGGAGGCTCACGATGAACACGGATCTGCGCATGCCGATGGGCGAAGGCGGGCTGTCTCGTCGGCGTTTCGCCCTCGCCTTGCCACTGCTGGGCGCTTGTGCGCTCGTTGCGCCCGGAGACGTGCTCGCCAGCGCAGATCCCCGTGTTCAGCGTGCGAGCCGGGTCTTGATGGGCACACGCGTTGACCTCGTCACCGCGGCAACGGACGCGCGTGACGCGCGGGCCTTGCAAGTCGCCATGCAAGCGGCGTTCACGGAAATGGCTCGCCTGGAAGCGCTGATGAGCCGTTACCGCAGCGACAGTGAGGTCTCGCGCATCGGCGCTGCCTCCGGGCTGCGCCCCGTACCCGTGTCGCCGGAGGTCATGGCCGTGTTGCGGCAAGCACAGCGCTTGCACCGGGGCAGTGCCGGCGCGTTTGACCCGACGATTGGCACCCTGCGCGGGTGGCATTTCGAACCGGGCCAGGAAGCGGCCCCCTCGCCTGCCGAGATCACCCAGGGGCTGCGTCTGGTCGATGCACGCGCCTTGGTTCTCGATGACGCAGCGGGCACGGCCTACCTGACCCAGCGGGGCATGGCCCTGGATCTGGGCGGCGTGGCCAAGCTGCCGATCTTGCAGGCTGGCCTGCAGGTGCTGGAGCGGGCCGGCGTCGCCCATGCCCTCGTCAACGGCGGCGGCGATGTCCTGGTGCTGGGGAGCCTTCAAGGACGCCCCTGGCGCGTGGGCGTGCGCGACCCCGCCGCACCGGCGCAGTTGATGGGCGTTCTGGAACTGGAGGGACGTGGCGTGGTGGCCTCGTCCGGCGACTATGAGCGCGGGTTCGTGCGTGCAGGCCGTCGCCTGCATCACATCCTGAACCCGCGCACAGGCTGGCCCACCGAGGGCGTGCATGGCGTGGCCTTGCTGGCGCGCAATGTGGACGCTGTCAACGGTTGGGGAACGGCACTGATGGTGCGCGGACCGGCCCAGGCCCCCGCGTGGCACGCGCAGCACCCGGAGGTCGAGGTCATGGTGGCGCATGCCGATGGCAAGCGCTGGTGCTCTCCTGGCATGACGGCGTCACTCAAACCTGCGCCCAAGAACCAGGGCTGAATGCCACGCTGAGGGCATCTGCACGATGGTGTGGATGTGGCCTGCCAGGAGGGAGTCGAACCCCCGACCGCCCGCTTAGAAGGCGGGTGCTCTATCCAACTGAGCTACTGGCAGCCTGAGCCCGTGAGTTTACGTCATGCGCGCCAGCGCGACAGCAGCAAGGCGTTGCTCACGACACTGACGCTGCTCAAGGCCATGGCCGCCCCGGCGAGCATCGGGTTGAGACCGCCAAAGGCCGCCAGCGGGATGCCGATGATGTTGTAGCCAAATGCCCACGCCAGGTTCTGCCAGATCTTGGCCGAGGTGCGGCGCGAGATGTCGAGCGCAGCGGGCACCAGCGTCGGGTCGCCACGCATCAGGGTGATGCCGGCGGCATTCAAGGCGACGTCGGCGCCACCCTGCGGGTTGGCCATCGCCATGCCGACATCGGCCGCAGCCAACGCAGGCGCGTCGTTGATGCCATCGCCCACCATGGCGACCACCTGCCGGGCACCGCCCTGCCCTGCTTGCAGGCGCCCGATGTGATCGGCCTTGTCACCGGGCAGGACTTCGGCAATGACCTGCTGGATGCCCAACTGGTGGCCGATGTGCTCGGCCGCACTGCGGTTGTCTCCCGAGATCATGACGGTGCGCACGCCGAGTTCGTGCAATCGCTTGACCGCCGCAGCCGCCTCGGGCTTGAGCTCGTCACCAAAGGCCATGAGGGCAATGACCTGCCAGGCCGCCGGTGCCGGGCCTTGCCGCAGCAACCACGACACGGTGTGGCCCTGGGCGTGCCAGGCGTCCAGCTTGTCTGACCAGGGGCTCTGGCTGGCGTCGGGGCTCAACTCGGTCATCCAGCGGGTGCTGCCCAGAGCCCAAGTCTGGCTGGCGCCTGTGCCATCCGTGCCGGAGGGCAGCACACCCTGGATGCCGCGCCCGGCGACGGCCTGCAGGTCCTGCACGGCCGGCAGGCTCAGGCCCAGGCGGGTGGCTTCGTCGAGCACCGCGCGGGCCAAGGGGTGTTCGCTGCCGGTTTGCAGGGCCGCTGCCACTTGCAGGGCCTGTGTGCGGTCCAGTCCCTGGCCATCGGCCACCTGCCAGTCCACCAGCAAAGGACGTCCCTGTGTGAGCGTGCCGGTCTTGTCGAATGCCACCACCTGCACGCGGTGAGCGACCTCCAGCGCCTCTGGGTCTTTGATGAGGATGCCGTATCGCGCTGCCGCACCGGTGCCGGCCATGATGGCGGCCGGGGTGGCCAGGCCCAGGGCACAGGGGCAGGCGATGACCAGCACGGCCACCGCACGGATCAGGGCCACTTCGCCGCCGACGCCCGCCCACCACCAACCCAGGGCGGTCAGCAGGGCAATGCCGAGCACGGTGGGCACAAAGACGGCCGAGACACGGTCGACCACGCGTTGAATGGGCGCCTTGACGGCCTGCGCTTCCACCACGCGGCGGATGATGTGCGCCAGCATGGTCTGGCCGCCCACAGCGGTGA
>JAGNPA010000056.1 GCA_017989885.1 Aquabacterium sp. | reverse complement strand
GCCGTAAGACGCGTGGAACGAGGCCCAGTCACTGGGTTGGAACAGCGCGCCCAGGCGCTGGCTGGTCAGGTTGTCCGAGCGATCGAAGTGCACACCGGCTGCGGTTTCATAGCTGGCCTTGAAGCGGTCGTGGCGCAGGCCGGCCAGCACCTTGAAGGTGGGGCTGATCTCCACCATGTCTTGCACATACAAGCCCAGGTTGCGTGAGGTGAACTCGTTGAAAGCGACCGGTGCGCGCGAATCCGTGATCGACTGCCCGGCGTCGGGCTGACCCACGGTGGTGGTGGGGCGGGTGACGCCGGCTGGGTCTGCGTAGCTGTTGGCGCGGCGGGCCTCGTCCTGAGACCAGTCCAGGCCCGTGATCACGTTGTGACGCATCCCCGCCAACTGGAACTTGTTGTTGTAATCGCTTTGCAGCACGGTGCCATCGGTGATGGCAATGCGGCCTTTGGAGGCACGGGTGATGACCGTGTTGTCGTTCAGGTTGGCGAGGGTGGTGCCGGTGGCAAAGCGTGCGACGGTGGCCCACAGTTCGCGCTGGTAACGACCGTGGCGCAGGGTGGTCTTCAGCTCACCGCCGTCACCGAAGCGATGCAGGTGGCTGAGCGTGCCGTAGGTGGCGTTGCCACGGTTGTAGTCGCTGTCCAGACCATAGAAATTCTGGGCATCCAGCTTGGGCACGATCTTGCCATCGACGGTGAACCAGGGGTGGTTGTAGATCGGGTTGTTGTCGTACTCCAGGTGCATGAACCCGACGGTGAACTCGTCGTTGGTGCCGATGCCCCAGCGGTAGGTGGGTGCAAAGCCCTTCTTGGACACGGTGGCGCCATCGTTGTCGGCCTCGTGCGTCATGATGTTCATGCGCAGGGCGGCCGAGTCACCTGTCTTGATGTTGAAGTCGCCCGTCAGGCGCACCTCGTTGCCCGTGCCCACGGTGGCCTCCACCTCATGCTGGGTCATCAGGAAGGGTTGCTTGCTGACCTGGTTGACCACACCGCCGGTCGAGCCGCGGCCGAACAGCATCGAGGCCGAGCCCTTGAGCACTTCGACGCGGTCGTTGTTGAAGGTGTCGCGCTCGTACAGCGAGGGGTCTCGCATTCCGTCGATGTAGAGGTCGCCGGCCTGGCTCAGGGAGAAACCACGCAGACGCACGTCCTCTTCGCCCGTCTCGCCGGCCTGGAAGGTGATGCCCGCGGTGGTGCGCAACAGGTCTTTCAGGTCATCGAGGTTGCGGTCGTCGATCAGCTTTTCCGTCACCACGGTGATGGACTGGGGCACGTCGCGCAGAGCCTGCTTGCCCTTGCCGATGCTGGTGGAGACGGCCTGGTAGCTCGTCTTGGCGGCTGGCTTGCGGTCGGCCTGTGCCTTGACGGTCACCGACGGCAAGGTCTGCACGCTGGTGTCGTCGGCCGAACTCACCTGTGCGCTGGAAGGTGTGACGTCAGGGGGCGCGACGCTTTGAGCCAGTGCGGCCGAGCCGATCAGGCTCAGGCCCACTCCGGCCGCCAAGGCGCCCAGGGGCAGGGCGGTCGGGCGGGGGCTACCCTGGACGGGCAAGGGGGACAACACAGAACGGGACATGAACCAGGTGCTCCAAATATGAAAGCCCTCTCACAGGGCGAATTGTTCCCGCAAGGCGTACCGAAGTCTGCTGCGGATAAAGTAGAGCAAATGATAATGATTCGCAATAACAATGTAAAGCGAAGCGTTGTATGCACGCACTCCCCACATGACAACGCCGGCACACAGGCCGGCGTTGCGTCTCACCTTGACGAGCCCGTCGGGCTCATCCATCCCCTCAACGGCTGACCGTCTTGCTCGGCCCAATCTTGGGTGCGGTCTTCACGCTCCAGATCATCGTGATGGCCAGAATGCCGATCACCACCCCCAGCGACACCAGCACCGGGATCTTGTAGAGGTCGATGATCAGCATCTTCGTGCCGATGAACACCAGGATCACCGCCAGGCCATAGTTCAGCAGGTGGAACTTGGCCGCCATCGCCGCCAGCAGGAAGAACATCGCCCGCAGGCCCAGGATGGCGAAGATGTTGGACGTCAGCACGATGAAGGGGTCGGCCGTGATCGCGTAGATGGCGGGAATCGAGTCCACGGCAAAGATCACGTCGGTGAAGCCGACCAGCGTCACCACCAGCAGCAGCGGGGTGGCAATGCGGGCGCCGTTCTGCACGGTCCAGAAGCGCTCGCCATCGAAGTGCTTGCTCACGGGCATCACCTTGCGCAAGATCTTCAGCGCCGGGTTGTCTTCCAGATCAGACTCCTCATCGGC
Source organism: Aquabacterium sp. (assembly GCA_017989885.1). Taxonomy (GTDB): domain Bacteria; phylum Pseudomonadota; class Gammaproteobacteria; order Burkholderiales; family Burkholderiaceae_C; genus Aquabacterium. Next base: position 6,459 of record JAGNPA010000056.1, on the reverse strand, counting down.
CCCACGCCACATCTTGATGCCCGTGAGCAGCAGGAAGGCGCCGAACACGTACAGGATCCAGTGGAACTCCGCAATCAGCCAGCCGCCGATCAGGATCATCACCGTGCGCAGCACGATGGCCAGAATGATGCCGATCATCAGCACCCGCTTCTGGTAGGCCGCCGGCACCGAGAAGTAGGTGAAGATCATCAGGAAGACGAAGATGTTGTCCACCGCCAGCGACTTCTCGATGAGGTAGCCGGTGAGGAACTCCACGGCCTTCGTGTGGGCCACGGCCGAACCCTGGTCTTGCGCAAAGGCCCACCACAGCAGCACATTGAACGCCAGGCTCAGGGCCACCCAGGCGGCCGACCAGCGGATGGCCTCGGGCACGGTGACCTCGTGCGCGCCTTGTTTTTTCAGGACGACGAAGTCCACGAACAAGGCCAGCAACACAAAGACAATGAAAACGGACCACAACCACAGTGGGGCCAAGGTGTGCATGCAACTCTCCTGTCGGCACGAACATGGGCAGCCCACCATGGGCTGCACAGCATGAAGCGCCGAAAGGTCTTGCAAAGCAGACAGGCGTCTGCCGAGTGCCCCGGTTGGTCGACCCGATCGGGCGCCCAACGTGTTGACGAGGCATCACCCACGCATGAGCGTGGTGCTACTCCCCCTTCGGTCCGTGCGGATGATACCGAAGACGGCGATCCTTGGTCCGGAAACAGGGAAATGGACAAAAAAAGCCGCCAAGAGGCTGACCCCTTGGCGGCGAATGAAAAGAAGGTGGGGCCCCACACCCCACCTACACCATGGCTGGTGTCGCTGGCGACCCAAGGAGACCTTGTCGTCGCTTGCGTGCATGTTAATGCGAATCATTCGCAAATGATCAATTGCCCTGTGAGCGGTGTGGGTAAGCTCAGTTGTCTTCCCGCAGATCCTCGCGCTGCTGGCGCTGCCAGACCTTGAGTCGGGCGTCCATCACGCTGAGCTCGATCACATCGGCCGCGTTGGGGCGCCGGAAGCGCTGGTGCGCTCCCTGGATCCGGTCGATGGCGCCGGGCAGGTCACCCAGTGCGGCGGCGGCCTCGGCATCGGCCCGGATGGCGCGCAGCGGTTGATCCAGTCGGCGCCACAGCTCCGACAGCAAGGCCCAGGCGGCGGCATCTTGCGGGTGCTGGCTGACATGGGTCTGCAACTGGTTGGCCGCCTCGCGCCACGGGTCGGCCTGGGTGTCCGAGCCCCGTTGTGCCAGTGCCAGGCGTGCGCCCAGCAGCAACTCGGGGCGACCGGCCTGGGGGGGCACCATGGGCGAGAGCAGAGCGGGGCGGCTCAGCGCGGTCGCCGCCTCTTGAGGACGCTGCACCTCCAGCAGGCCGTCGGCCTCGCTCAACATCAGGATGCGCCACACCAGGGGCTGTTGGGCCGCCGGCAGACTCAAGGCGGCCTGGCGTGCCTGCCCCATGGCGGTTGCGGCCCCGGCTGCCTGGCCTGTGCGCTGCTTGGCCAGGGCCACGGTGTAGTGCACACGCACCCGCTGCAGCGCGGTGGCATCCTCTGGCAGGGTCAGGGTACCCAGGCGGTGCAGGGCATCGCTGCGTGGGTCCATCAGCACCTGCGCGCGGGCCGCCATCAGCGCATGCCAGGCCGCGCGCTGGTGCTCCGACGGCTGCGCCCGCAGGGCCTGGGTCCAGCCGTCCGGCCCCATGCGGTTACGAGCCTCCCCGATGCGTTCACTGGTCAGCGGGTGGGTGCGCAGGTAGGGAAAGCTGCCGTCGTCATTGAGGCGAGAGGCCTGTTGCAGGTGCTCGAACATGCGCGCCATGCCACCGGGCTCAAAGCCGGCCTCCGACATCACCGTGAAGCCGACCCGGTCGGCCTCGCGCTCCATGTCGCGCGAGAAGTTCAATTGTCCCTGGATCGTGGCCGCCTGTCCGCCGTAGATCAAGGCCTGGGCGGCGGCCGGGTTGCGGCTGGCCGCCAGGATGCCCAGCACCATCGAGGCCATGCTCATCCACGAGGTGCGCGCCTGCTGTCCCATCATGCGGGCGATGTGACGCTGCGTCACGTGCGACATCTCGTGCGCCAGCACCGAGGCCAGCTCGTCGGTCGTCGTGGTCATCGCCAACAGCCCCAGGTGCACACCGATGTAGCCCCCGGGCAGCGCGAACGCGTTCACCGACTTGTCGCGCACCAGGAAGGGCTCCCAGGCGTGGCTGTCATCCAGGTCCGGGCCGATCTCGCCGCGCTGGCGGGCCGCGCTCAGCAGGTCGCCCCACAGCGCCTGCACGTACTCCAGCACCATGGGATCGTCGATCACGGCCGGGTCGCTGCGCACGGCCCGCATGATGCGGTCTCCCAGGCGGCGCTCGGCCCGTGGCGACAGATCCTGTCCCACCGAGTCGCCCAGCGCGGGCAGATTCAGCGGGGCGGGGGGCGTGCGCGCCTCCTGCGCCAGCACGCCGGTGCTCAGCGGCAGGGCGCACAGGGCCATCGCCAGCGCACACTGCCAGCGCCGCTGGCGCAGACGCAGGGTCGGTGTCATCGGTGAGCGGGCGGCGGGAGGGGCCGAGGAAGTGAGCGAAGCCATGAGCACGTGATTCGAGGGGGACGCTGCAGTATGCTGCGAAGCCATTCCCTTGAGAGCCTGCGGGTGTCTCAAAGTTCGGACTCTTGAACTTCTTTACGCAGCCTGTCTGCGCGCCGCACCATGACCGAGTTGACCCATTTCGATCCCCAGGGCCAGGCCCACATGGTGGACGTGTCCGCCAAGGCTGCCACCGTGCGGGTGGCGGTGGCCCAGGGCCGCATCGTGATGCTGCCCAGCACCCTGGCCCTGATCGCTGAAGGCCGCGCCGGCAAAGGCGACGTGCTGGGCGTGGCCCGCATTGCCGCCATCCAGGGCGCCAAGCGCACGTCTGACCTGATCCCCCTGTGCCATCCGCTGGCGCTGTCGAAAGTGGCCATCGAATTTGAGCTCGACGAAGCAGCCAGTGCCGTCACCTGCCGCGCCACGGTGCAGACCGTCGGCCCCACCGGGGTGGAGATGGAGGCCCTCACCGCGGTGCAGGTGGGCCTGCTCACGATTTACGACATGTGCAAGGCCGCCGAAAAAGGCATGGTCATCACCGACGTGCGCCTGCTGGAAAAACAGGGCGGCAAGTCAGGGCACTGGCAGGCCGCCTGACCAGGTCAGCCGCCCACCCCGCGTCGCCCTCAGGGCAACAACTCCCGCCAGGCGTAATGACGCTGCGGGGGCGCACACTGGAAGGGCGGTTCCTGACCAGGAACCGGCGGAGCATCGCAGGCCGCCAGAAAGGTCTTGGCGGACGCGTTTTTGAACTCCTTCAGCCGTGCCACGACAAAGCGGGCCTTGTCGATTTCGCCATGCTCGGCCAGCGAGCGGGCATAGGCCATCATCAGGCGTGCATCCAGCAGGTTGTGCAAGGTGCGGCGAAACGCCTGTGGGGGCGCACTCGGCTCGCTCTTGTCCACCACCGTGACCTCGGCATAGTCGGCCTGGTAGCCCCACCAGGGCATCTGTTTGGCAAAGGCGATGCGACGCTCCAGGCTGGAGGCGCCAGGGCGCGGTGCGTAGATGTTGGCCGCAGCCTGGTAGTCCAGTGCGCACCAGATGGCCATCAGGGCCATCACCACGCCCCCTGCCAGGCACCAGCGGGGGCGGGCGCCCCCGGCCTCACGCGCCACGCCCTGACGCGCCGCCAGGCCCAGTCCCCAGGCAAAGGCGGTGGGCAGCAAAAAGTAGCTGTACCACAGCGGGTACTCCAGCAGGCTGTGCAGCCCGGCGGTGGTCACGATCACGGCCGCCGCGCCCACGGTGGCCGGCTCACCCGTCTGGCGCTCCCCCTCCGAGCCAGGGCGCACCAAAGACCACCAGCCCCACAAGGCCAGCAGGCTCAGCACGATGGCTGCGGGCAGCCCCAGCTCCACCGCCCACTGCAGCACCACGTTGTGCGTGTGGTCGAAAAAGGCCACGGGCCGGTTGGGGAAGGGCGTCAGGGTCCAGGCCAGGTTGAACTCGCCGTAGCCCACGCCCCACCAGGGGTGTTGCTGGATCAGGCTCAGCACATTGGCCCAGATCTTGAAGCGCGACGAGGAAATGTCGCTGCTGTCATGCAAGCGTGTTTCCCCGGCGAACGCCACGGTCCGGTCGGCATGGGCCAGCAGCCACATCCCGCCCCACCAGGCGCCGTACAGCAGCGGGGCGGCCACCAGCGTCACGCGCAACGTACGGGGCAGGCGGCGGTCCAGCACGCCCCACGCTGTCAGAAAGACCATGGCCACCATGCCCGTGCGCGAGGCCGTCAGCACGATGCCGCCAATGCACAGGGCCACGCCCAGCGCGGCCACACCGGGCCGCAGGCGCCGGCGCGCCCCCAGCCAGGCCAGCCCCGCTGCGGCAAACACCAGCAAGGTGCTGAAGTGATTGGGCTGGCGCAGGTTGCCCACCGCGCGGCCGGCCATGTTCGGGCTGGCGATGAAGGTGCCATCGGCCCAACTGGGCATGAACACCTGCACCGCCGCGAGCAGCAGGCCCAAGCCCCCTGCCACGGCCAGCGCACCAAAGAACAGCTCCGCGATCCCGTCACGCGTGACGCTGCGTCCTTGTCGCCAGCCGCTGTGAAACGCCAGCAGGGCCGCCAGGCTCATGCCGCCGCCCATCAGGCTCAGTCCGGCCGGCAGCGTGCCGAACACCCCTGAGCCGAATGCGGCAGCGGCCAGCACCGCCAGCATGCCGGTCAAGGCCCAGTGGCCGGCCTGGGCGCGCGGGGTGGCGGGCGTGTCCAGTCCGCCAGGCGCACGACCCATCCAGGCCAGCCACAGCCCCCAGCCCAGCACCGCCAGGGCCTGGTTGTAAAAGGTCACAGAGGGTGGGTCGTGGGCGGCAATCAGGGTCGGGGCCGCGATGGCCAGCAGCGCCCAGGTCCACCCGGCGGGCGACAGGGCCACAGCGGCGCTTACCGGGTGCGAGGTGCCAACATCAGGTGTGCTCATGGGCCGCTATTGTCAGCCCAGTCGGGCCTGCAGATTGACCTGTCTCAAGAGACGAAATCTTTTCCGCTGGCGGTGTCGATGATCCAGACAAACCCCCATGTCATGCCCTTGTCATCGGGCCTGGACATGGGCACACTGGGTTTCCGGGTGGCGCTCAAAGCATCTCTCAGGTGCCCAGTCAGCCGGTTGTTTTCAACACCCCTGCTCTCGAAAGGAGGCAGTATGAATTTGACGATCAGTGGCCACCATCTGGAAGTGACTCCCGCGCTGCGCGAGTACGTGATGACCAAGTTGGAGAGAGTGACCCGTCATTTCGACCAGGTCGTGGACATCACGGTTTTGTTGTCGGTTGAAAAACAAAAGGAAAAGGAACGTCGCCAGAAAGCGGAAGTGACTTTGCACGTCAAAGGCAAGGACATCTTCGTGGAAACCGCTCACGAAGACCTCTATGCGGCCGTTGACCAGTTGATGGACAAACTGGACCGTCAGGTCTGCCGTCACAAGGAACGCACGCAAGATCATCACCACGAATCCATCAAGCACCATGACCTTGGAATGGATGCCACGCAATGAGCGCGCGGACCACCGCGTAGCAAGCAGTGTGCTTGGTGCGACCTGATTGCGGGTCGCCAGCGCAGGTGAGCACCAAGTTAACGGCCCTCAGGGGCCGTTTTTCATGGGCGCACGGCGGCTGAGACCCACACCGCTTGCTGCGGCGCAGCATTAGGCGCAGAATCCTGTCAAACCCGTATCTTTTTCCTATAATCCGCCGCTCACCCCTCCCCGTCGCCGGGGCATGGCCTTCGCCGTCCAGCCTGCCTGTCATCAGATGAACCGTCTTTCCGCCATCCTTCCCGTCAGCCAGGTGCTGGTGGACGTGGACGCCACGAGCAAGAAGCGCGTCTTCGAAGCGGCAGGCTTGCTGTTTGAGAACCTGCACGCCATCGCGCGGGCCACCGTGACGGACAACCTCTTCGCACGCGAGCGCCTGGGCTCCACCGGGCTGGGCCATGGTGTGGCCATTCCGCATGGTCGCATCAAGGGCTTGAAGCATCCGCTGGCGGCGGTCATTCGCCTCAGCCACCCGATCCCCTTCGATGCGCCAGACGACGAGCCCGTCAACCTGCTGATCTTCCTGCTGGTGCCCGAGGCCGCCACCCAGAGCCACCTCGAGATCCTCTCCGAAATTGCCGAGATGCTCTCCAGCCGCGAATTGCGCGAGCGGCTGCGCACCGAGACCGACGCCGTGGAGGTGCATGGCCTCATTGAGCGCTGGCGGCCCCTCAAATCGGTAGCCTGACCGGGCCGCGGGCTCGGTTTGCGGCATCATGCGCTTGTGAGTAGGATGCCCCCCACCTTATGCCCGTGAGCCTCAAAGAACTTGCCATCATCAGCGCCGAGGCGCTGTTCGAAGCCAACCGATCGGCCCTGCACTGGGAGTGGGTGGCCGGACACGCCCAC
>JAGNPA010000351.1 GCA_017989885.1 Aquabacterium sp. | reverse complement strand
TGAAGGTGCCGGGCAACATCTACACCCGCATCATGAACCCGACCACCAGCGTGCTGGAAGCACGTGTGGCGGCCCTGGAAGGCGGCATCGGCGCGCTGGCTGTGGCCTCGGGTCAGTCGGCCATCACCTACGCGATCCAGACCATTGCCGAAGCCGGCGACAACATCGTCTCGTCCACCGCGCTGTACGGCGGTACCTACAACCTGTTTGCGCACACCTTCCCCCAGTTCGGCATCACCACCCGTTTTGCCGATCACAAGGACCCTGCCAGCTTCGAGGCATTGATTGACGAGCGCACCAAGGCGATCTTTGTCGAGTCTTTGGGCAACCCGGCTGGCAATGTCACCGACATCGCCCGCATCGCCGAAATCGCACACCGCCATGGCGTGCCCCTGATCGTGGACAACACGGTGCCCTCGCCTTACCTGTGCCGCCCCATCGAGCACGGCGCCGACATCGTGGTGCAGTCGTTGACCAAGTACCTGGGCGGCCATGGCACCAGTCTGGGTGGCGCCATCATTGACTCGGGCAAGTTCCCCTGGGCCGAGCACAAGGCCCGCTTCAAGCGCCTGAATGAGCCTGATCCTTCGTACCACGGTGTGGTTTACACCGAAGCGCTGGGTGCCGCAGCCTACATCGGTCGTGCGCGCGTCGTGCCCCTGCGCAACACTGGCGCAGCCATTTCGCCGTTCAACGCCTTCCTGATCATCCAGGGCATCGAAACCCTGGGCCTGCGCATGGACCGCATCAGCAGCAACGCCTTGAAGGTGGCCGAGTTCCTGAAGGCTCACCCGGCTGTGAAGTGGGTGAACTATGCCGGTCTGCCTGACCACCCGGATCACGCCCTGATGCAAAAGTACCTGTCGGGCCAGGCCTCGGGCCTGCTGACCTTTGGCGTGCCCGGTGGCCGCGAAGGTGGTGCGCGCTTCCTGGACAAGCTTCAGTTGTTCACCCGCCTGGTCAACATCGGGGATGTGCGCTCGCTGGCCACCCACCCTGCCTCGACCACGCACCGCCAACTCTCGCCGGAGGAGTTGGCCAAGACCGGCGTGAGCGAGGAAACCGTGCGCCTGTGCGTGGGCATCGAGCACATTGACGACCTGCTGGCCGACCTGACTCAGGCCCTGTCCGCCGCAGGCTGACGCACCGCGTTGTCTGCGTCACAGCGAACCTGGCCTGCGGGCCAGGTTTTTTTGTTGCGATGAGGCCAACTCAAGCTGCGAAGATGGCTGGGTCGAGGTGCGGGTGACACAATATCGTCCTTGAGAAAATGGGCCCCACGGCCAGAGGTCTCGCGTGATTGTTCGTCCCCGTCCCAATTGGCTGCGCATGCTGTTCGTCTGGCGCGGGTCGATCCTGAACAAGATCCTGCCTCAGCTCTGCTTCACCACCGCGCTCTCGATTGCCGTCGTCATCTTCCACGGTGAACTGCTCGATTGGAAGGTCACCCTCACGGCCGTGCCCTTCTCGCTGGTCGGGGTGGCGCTGGCCATCTTTTTGGGTTTCCGCAACAGCGCCAGTTACGACCGGTACTGGGAGGCCCGCAAGCTCTGGGGCAAGCTGCTGACCGACAGCCGCAATGCCGCGCGTCAGTGCATCAGCTTCATGCCCGGTGAGCCACGCCCCTTTGTGCTGGGCATTGCCGCCTTCGTGCATGCCGCACGCCATCAACTGCGCGGCACCGACCCCACGGCCGACATGACCCGTCTACTGCCGCCGGAGGTGGTGCAGCAGCTCGAAGGGCGGCGCACGCCGGCGCTGCAGGTGATGATGTGGCTGTCAGCCCAGGTGAAGCAGGCTCACGCCGATGGGCAGTTGTCGCCCATCCTGGCGGCTCAGATCGACCATTCTCTGTCGGGCCTGAACGATGCCTTTGGTGGCTGCGAGCGCATTGCCTACACGCCCCTGCCCTTCACGTACTCGGTGATCTTGCACCGCACCGTCTACCTGTACTGCCTGATGCTGCCGTTCGGGCTGCTGGACTCGATCGGGTTCATGACGCCCTTGATGGTGGCCTTCGTGGCGTACACCTTCTTCGCCATCGAGGCCTTGAGCGACGAAATCGAAGAGCCCTTCGGCACGATGCCCAACGACCTGGCGCTGGATGCCATGTCGCTCAACATCGAGGTCCATGTGCTGGAGATGCTGGGCGACCGGGATCTGCCCGCCCCCATGACGCCGAAAGACTACCTGCTGACCTGAAGCGGGCCACCGGCCCCGTCGCTCCGTGTCTTCGGGCGACGCTGCGCGGTACTCAGCCGTCGGCCAGCAAACCCAACAAGCCACTGGCCCGCTGCGTGGGATGCTGAATCGCACTGGCCAGCGCACCCGCATCCGGCGCCACCAAAGTGAACGCCTCGCGCGCGCGGGTGATGCCGGTGTAGACCAGTTCACGCTGCAACATGCCCAGGCCATAAGGCGGCAGCACCAAGGCCGTGTGCCGGAACTCGGAGCCCTGGCTCTTGTGCACGGTCATCGCAAAGGCCGTGTCCACATGGGCCAGGCGGCTGACACCCACCGACCGAATCTCAGGCCCGTCCATGAAGTAGGCGCGCAGCGGGGCGCCGCGTGTCACAGGGCGCAGCGCGATGCCAATGTCGCCGTTGAAGACACCCAAGGTCGGGTCGTTACGCGTCACCATGACCGGTCGCCCCTCAAACCATTCGCCCGCAGGTTTGAGCCAGCCCGCGCTGGCCAGGGCTTGTTGCACGGCACGGTTCAAGCCCGCCACACCCCATTCGCCCTCGCGCACCGCGCACAGCAGTCGGAAGCGGTCGAACGCCGTGAGCACCTTACGCACCCATTGCGCATGGGCGGCCTCGTCGCCCGCTTCGGGTCGCGCGGCCATCGCAAGCAGGTACTCGGCGTAACCGCCTTCGGCCTGGGGTCGTCCTTGCAG
>JAGNPA010000055.1 GCA_017989885.1 Aquabacterium sp. | reverse complement strand
ACGCCCAGGGCTGGCTCCTGTGCCGCATCCAGGCGGTGGGCGAGGGCACTTGTGCATCGACCGTGCACTGGTGCTGGATTCACACCCAGGCCTGCCCGGATGTGCACCGTTTTCGCACCCTGATCTCCTTGCCCTCTCGCTTGACCACCGTGGTCGGGGGGAAGTCTGACGTGCGTTCGCCAGCAGTGGCATCATGGTCGCTTCGTCGCCAACCATCAGGAATCGATTTGCGGGGACCTTCAGACATGTTCATGCCCACCCAGCCTTTGTGCGCCTGCGGCGAAGCGCCGGGCCCGACAGACAAGGACCGTTCGTGAGCGACGCAGAGTCTCCCGTTCCGTCGCTCGACGTCGATGCGCCCCTGGTCGAGCGGGTGCAGCGGGGTGACCAGCGTGCCTTTGAGATGCTGGTCATCAAGTACCAGCGCCGCATCGAGCGTCTGATTGCCCGCATGGTCCGGGATGTGGACCTGGTGGAGGACATCGCCCAGGAAACCTTCATTCGCGCCTACCGGGCCTTGCCCAATTTCCGGGGCGACAGCGCCTTCTACACCTGGCTTTATCGGATTGCGGTGAACACGGCCAAGAAGGCCATGATCGGCTTGGTGCGCGATCCGGTGATCACGGAATCGGCCATGGCCTCGCTGGCCGATGAGGACGACGGGGGTTCGCGCGTCGAGAACGAGCTGACCTCGGGCGAGACCCCCGAGTCGCTGTTGGCCAGCCGCCAGATCGGCGAGGCGGTCAATGCGGCCATCGACGCCCTGTCGGACGACCTGCGCCAGGCCATCACCCTGCGTGAAATCGAAGGCCTGAGCTACGAGGAAATCGCTGAGATGATGAACTGCCCGATCGGCACGGTGCGCTCGCGCATCTACCGGGCGCGCGAGGCCATCGCCACCCGGCTGCGCCCGATGCTGGACGCGCGTCAGGGCGAGCGGTGGTGAGACCGCGACCGTGAACTGGCTCACGGGTTTGCAAAGTTGAGTGAACTTTTGCTGCAAGGGGTGATCACACCCACCAATCACGGTGCTGGGTCCAGTGCCATCCATGTGAAGCAGGAGCCGCCTTATGTCAGATCAATCCCGTTCAACCGATGCGTCCCGTGAAGCATTGTCTGCGCTGGTCGATGGTCAGGCTCGCCCGGATGAGCTGTCTCAGATCCTGCAGGCGTGGAAAGGCGATGCCGACACCCGTGCAGCGTGGCGTGATTACCAGTTCGTCGGTGATGTGATGCGTTCGGCCGAGCTGGCGCAGGGCACCGACAGCGATCGTTTCTTGCACAACTTCCGTGCCCGTCTGGCCGACGAGCCGGTGGTGCTGGCGCCCGCTGCTGCCCGTGCGGTCGAGCCTCGTGTGGCGCCGGCTGCGATGCCCGCGGCCGCGCCGGCAGTGGCCTTGCGCCGCCGTGCCTGGATGGGGCCCACCGCCGTGGCCGCAGGCTTTGTGATGGTGGTGGGGGCCATGGTGTCGGCCTTGGCGCCCATGTCCACGGTGCCTGCCGAGGCCCTGGCGTCCGGCGAGCAACGCATTCAACTGGCATCGCAGGACGCGGATCCTTCCCTGGGTGTCGCCGCCGTGGTGCCGATGGCTTCGGCGTTGGTGTCGACCGATGCGCTCCTGTCGACCTCACTGAGCCTGCAGCCGGTGGCCGATGCGGGCCACTCCTTCAGCCGTCCGGCTCGGGCCAGTGCCTTGCTCATCCGCGATCCTCGCCTGGATCAGGCGCTGGGTATTCGGCGGGGCGCGGGGCCACAGGATGCGTCATTTGCATCGCCCCATGCGCTGAGCCAAACCGTGGCGTTCGAGACCCCCTGAGGGGTTTTCGGGGCCAGGCTGTCAACCGCACAGCCTGGCTTTACATTCATTGACCATGTTCCCGTGAACTGTTGGGGTCCGATAAGGATCCAGACAGTTCCGGTTTTTGTCGTTTGTGTTTTCTCGATTCAATGAGGTGATTGCCCATGTCGGTTTCTCAACAGTCTGCCTCTTCCACGTCATCGGTGGTGCGCCGCACGCTCGTCGTCGGGGCCGTCGTGTCGGCGGTGGGGCTGGTTTTGAGTTCGAGCCTGTTTCCGCATGCTTCTCAGGCGCAGCAACCTGCCGCCGCCTTGGCCCCCGCCCCCGCGCCAGCAAACGCGCCCCCTGTGCTGGTCACCGGTCTGCCTGATTTCACCCAATTGGTCGAGAAAGTCGGGCCGGCGGTGGTCAGCATCCGCACCACGCAGCGCGTGGGCGGCGATGAGGCGGGCGAGACCGATGAGGCGGAAGCGCAGATGCGCGAATTCTTCCGTCGTTTCTTCGGCACCCCCTTGCCCGAGCCGGATCAGCGTCGCAGCACACCGCGCCAGGGGCCAGGCGGCCAAGGCGAAGAGCGCCCCCGTGGGCTGGGCTCGGGTTTCATCGTGAGCCAGGATGGCTATGTGCTGACCAACGCCCACGTGGTCGAAGGTGCGGACGAGGTGTACGTCAACCTGACCGACAAGCGCGAGTTCAAGGCCAAGGTGGTGGGCACCGACAAGCGCACGGATGTGGCCGTCCTCAAGATCGAGGCCAGCAAGCTGCCAGCGCCGGTGCGCGTGGGCGACGTCAACCGCCTGAAGGTGGGCGAGTGGGTGATGGCCATTGGCACGCCCTTCGGGCTGGAGAACACCGTCACGGCCGGCATCGTGAGCGCCAAGGCGCGTGACACGGGCGAGGAGATCCGTTTCATCCAGACCGATGTGGCCGTCAACCCCGGCAACTCGGGCGGCCCGCTGATCAACATGCGCGGCGAGGTGGTGGGCATCAACTCCCAGATTCTGAGCCGCTCCGGTGGCTTCATGGGCATTTCCCTGTCCATTCCCATTGACGACGCCATGAAGGTGGCCGATCAACTGCGGACCAGCGGCAAGGTCACACGCGGCCGCATCGGCGTGTCGATTGCGCCGGTGACCAAGGAAGTGGCCGAGTCCATCGGCCTGGGCAAGGCCATGGGCGCGCTGGTGCAAGGCGTGGAGCCGGGCACGCCTGCCGACAAGGCAGGCCTGGAGGCCGGCGACATCATCACGCAGTTCAATGGCACCACCATCGAGAACGTGGCCGATCTGCCGCGTCTGGTGGCGGCCACCAAGCCAGGGACCACATCCGCCCTGAAGGTCTTCCGCCGTGGTGCCTACAAGGACCTCAAGGTGACCGTGGCCGAGCTGGATGCGCCCACCTCGACCGCTGCAAAATCGGCGCCCGCCAAGCTGGCTGCCAATGCCCTGGGCCTGAGCCTGGTGGACCTGAACGCCGCCCAGAAGCGTGAGCTGCGCCAGAGCGGTGGCGTGCTGGTGGAGAAGGTGCAAGGCCCGGCAGCGCGCGCTGGATTGCGTCCAGGCGACGTGATCTTGTCGGTGGCCAATGTGCAGGTGGCCGATGTGAAGCAGTTCGAGGCCACCTTGGCCAAGGTCGACAAGGCCCGCCCGGTCAGCGTGCTGGTTCGCCGCGGCGAATGGGCGCAGTACGTGGTCATCCGTCCTGCCCCATGACCTGACTTTTCGCCTGCTGGCAAATGTCAGCTTTGACCCTGGGTGGTGCCCCTGCACGGCTCAGGGTCTTGTCATTTGGCGGCCCTGAAGGTGCGGGGCGCAGACGAGGCGTGAATCGGTCGGTGTTCGCTGTTGATAACTCGGCGGGGGGAGGGCGGTTTGTCGCTACAATCGCGGCTCTGGCGCACCCCCTTCAGACTGCAGCCCTCACGGCGGCATCTTGTCCACAATGGCTTGTTGATAAGTTGTGAATTGTCGAGGCAGGGGGTCCGCAACGACCTTGTCGGGGGCTGTGACGCGGCTTTCTCGAGATGGGCATTCGCTACAATGAAGGCCCAACAAGCAGTTGCCATACGTTTTTGTTGGAAGGCGCGTCGCATGTTTGCACGTGCCTTTTTTTTATGAATCACATCCGTAATTTCTCGATCATTGCGCACATCGACCATGGGAAATCCACCCTGGCCGATCGCATCATTCAACGCTGCGGCGGCTTGAGTGACCGTGAGATGGAAGCGCAGGTGCTCGACTCGATGGACATCGAGAAAGAGCGCGGCATCACCATCAAGGCCCAGACAGCGTCGCTGTCCTACAAGGCCCGTGACGGCCAGGTCTACAACCTCAACCTGATTGACACCCCGGGTCACGTTGACTTCTCCTACGAAGTCAGCCGCTCGCTGTCGGCGTGCGAAGGCGCGCTGCTGGTGGTCGACGCCAGCCAGGGCGTCGAGGCCCAGACCGTGGCCAACTGCTACACCGCGCTCGACCTGGGCGTGGAAGTGGTGCCCGTGCTCAACAAGATGGACCTGCCGCAGGCCAACCCGGATGGGGCCAAGGCAGAGATCGAAGACGTCATCGGCATCGACGCCACCGACGCCATTCCCTGTTCGGCCAAGACCGGCATGGGCGTGGACGACATCCTCGAGGCTGTGGTGGCCCGCATGCCGGCTCCCAAGGGCAACCCCGATGGCCCCTTGCGCGCCATGATCATCGACGCGTGGTTCGACAACTACGTGGGCGTGGTCATGCTGGTGCGTGTGGTGGACGGTCAGTTGAAGAAGGGTGAGCGCATCCGCCTGATGGCGACCAACTCGGTGTATCCCGCCGATCACCTCGGCGTGTTCAGCCCCAAGGCGACCGATCGTCCGGCACTGAAGGCGGGCGAAGTGGGCTTCGTGATCTGCGGGATCAAGGAGCTGGCCGCTGCCAAGGTGGGCGACACCATCACCATCGACAAGAAGCTGCCCAACAACGAAGGGCCAGCCAGCGAAGCCTTGCCGGGCTTCAAGGAAATCCAGCCTCAGGTGTTCGCGGGCCTGTACCCCAGCGAGTCGAGCGAGTACGACCAGCTGCGCGATGCACTGGAAAAGCTCAAGCTCAACGACAGCTCGCTGCGCTACGAGCCGGAAGTCTCGCAGGCACTGGGCTTTGGCTTCCGCTGCGGCTTCCTGGGCTTGTTGCACATGGAAATCGTGCAGGAGCGCCTGGAGCGTGAGTTCGACCAGGATCTGGTCACCACCGCCCCCAGCGTGGTCTACGAAGTCGAGATGAACGACGGCGAAATCGTCACGGTGGACAACCCCTCGAAGATGCCCGAAGTGGCCCGCATCAAGGAGATCCGCGAGCCCATCGTCACGGTGCACCTGTTCATGCCGCAAGACTATGTCGGTCCGGTCATGACGCTGGCCAACCTCAAGCGCGGCGTGCAGTTGAACATGGCGTACCACGGCCGCCAGGTCATGCTGACCTACGAAATGCCGCTGGCCGAAATCGTGCTGGACTTCTTTGACAAGCTCAAGTCGGTCTCGCGCGGCTATGCTTCGATGGACTATGAGTTCAAGGAGTACCGTGCGGCCGACGTGGTCAAGGTGGACCTGCTGATCAACGGCGATCGCGTCGATGCCTTGTCCATCATCGTGCACCGGGCCCAGTCTCAGTACCGGGGGCGGGCGGTGGCGGCCAAGATGCGCGAGCAGATCCCGCGTCAGATGTACGACGTGGCGATTCAGGCGGCCATTGGCGGCAACATCATTGCGCGGGAGAACATCAAGGCCCTGCGCAAGAACGTGCTGGCAAAATGCTATGGCGGCGATGTGAGCCGTAAGCGCAAGTTGCTCGAAAAACAAAAGGCCGGCAAGAAACGCATGAAGCAAATCGGCTCCGTCGAGGTGCCGCAAGAAGCTTTCCTGGCCATTTTGCAAGTGGACGATTGATGAGTTTGATCACGGGTGTGTTGTATGCGGTGTTGATCGCATACCTGGGCGGCTGGTATACCGGTCAGTGGCAAGGCAACTTTTCGTTGTTGTTGTTCCTGATGACGGTGGTCACGCTGGTGTATTGGCTGGCCGAGCGCTACAAATTCAAGCCGGCCCGCGAGGCGGCTGCAGCGGCCTTGCTGGAGCAGGATCACGCGCGCCGTGCGCAACTGGCTGCCAAGGGCATCACCCAGGTCGATGGTGATGTGGCGGTGGCGCGTGAACGCCTGCTGATGCAGCCCTGGTGGCTGGACTGGACGGCCGGTCTCTTCCCGGTCATCTGCGCCGTGTTCCTGATGCGCTCTTTCCTGTTCGAGCCTTTCAAGATCCCCTCGGGTTCGATGATCCCGACGCTGATGGTGGGCGACCTCATTCTGGTCAACAAGTACCACTACGGCGTGCGCCTGCCGGTCATCAACAAGAAGATCGTGGCCAACAACGACCCGCAGCGGGGCGACGTGATCGTTTTCCGCTACCCGGTCAACCCCAGCCTGGACTACATCAAGCGCGTGGTGGCCCTGCCGGGAGACGAGGTGGCCTACCTGAACAAGCAGATCACGGTCAACGGCAAGCCCGTGGTGCAAACACCCTTGCCCGAGTTCTACGACCCGGACAGCTTGCGCTACGCCTTGCAGTACACCGAGCAACTTGATGGTCAGCCGCACCGCATTTTGGTCGACAAGGACCGCCCACCCTTTATACCGCCCCAGGCCATCGAAGATTATCCTTTCAAGGAAAACTGCCGATACAGTGGTGAAGGTGTGGTGTGCAAGGTGCCGGCCGGTCACTATTTCATGATGGGTGACAACCGCGACAATTCTCAGGATTCACGCTTCTGGGGTTTTGTGCCCGATGAATACATCGTGGGCAAGGCCTTTGTGATCTGGATGAATTTCGGCGATATCAAGCGCATCGGCTTTTTTCATTGATTCAAGATTGAGAGGATGACCGTCATGTTTCGTACTTCCACTTCTGCTCGTCGTCAGTCGGGTGTCACGCTGATCGGGCTGCTCTTTTGGGCGGTGTTGCTGTCGTCGGTGGCGCTGGTGGCGATGAAGGTGTTTCCGGCCGTGACCGAGTACCGCACCATCCTCACCATGGTCAACAAGATCGCCGACTCGGGTGGCACCACCGTGCCTGAAATCCGTTCGGCGTTTGAGCGCGCGGCCTCGGTCGAGTACGGTGTCACGTCCATCACCTCCAAAGATCTGGAAGTGACCAAGGAAGACGACCGGGTGGTCATCAGCTTTGCGTACGACAAGGAAATCCCCCTGTTCGAGCCGGTGTACCTGCTGATCAAGTTTGAAGGCCGCTCCACGCGTTGAGCCTCCCTTCAGCACTCAGCTGACACTGGTTTGCGGGCCTGATCATCAGGCCCGATTTGCTTTTGGGCCTTGTGGCCGCGTTTTCTTTTCTGGTCTGACATGTCTCGACTCTTGTCGCCTGCCTTGCAGGCTTTGCAGCAACGCCTGGGGCATGTGTTTGCCGATGCGGGCCTGCTTTCCCGTGCGGTCACGCACAAGAGCTTCGGGGCCGACCACTACGAGCGCCTGGAGTTCCTGGGGGATGCGGTGCTGAGCCTGGGCGTGTCGGCGCTGTTGTACCGCCGCTTTGACCGCAGCGACGAGGGCGACCTGACCCGTGTTCGCGCCCACCTGGTTCGCCAGGACACCCTGCACCAGTTGGCGCTGCAACTGGGCCTGCCCGAGGTCATGCGCCTGAGCGAGGGCGAGGCCAAGGGCGGCGGCGCGCAGCGTGCGTCGATCCTGGCCGATGCCCTGGAAGCCATCATTGGCGCGGTTTACCTGGACGCTGGCTTTGATGCCGCACGCGACCTGGTGCTGCGCTTGTTCGAGCCGCTGGTGGCCGACTCCACCATGGAGGTCTGGCGCAAGGATGCCAAGACCGGCTTGCAGGAATGGCTGCAGGCGCGCAAGATGTCGGTGCCCACCTACCGCATCGAGGCCACGCGCGGCAAGGCGCATGAGCAGACCTTTGTGGTGGCCTGTGACCTGCCCGAGCTGTCTTTGAGCATGCACGCCGAGGGTCTCTCGCGCCGCACCGCCGAGCAAGCGGCCGCCGAGTTGATGATGGCGCATCTGCAGTCCCTGCCAGCCAAATCCTTGCCCAAGGGCAAGCCGACCCCGACGGTGGTGGTCAAAAAATCCCGCAAGCCCCAAGTGGGCTGAGCCCTATTTCCGAGAGTTGTCACGCCCCATGTCCAAGAAACCCGCTGCACCCACGTCGGCCCCTGCCGCCACCGATGAGCTCAATCCGTCGCTGGATGCCATGCTGTCCACCTTGAGCATGGCGCGCAAGGGTGGCGATGCCGCGCAAGCCGCTGCTGGCGAGACGCAGCGCTGCGGGCTGATTGCCATCGTCGGGCGGCCCAATGTGGGCAAGTCCACCCTGCTCAATGCCCTGGTGGGCCAGAAGGTGTCCATCACCTCGCGCAAGGCTCAGACCACGCGCCATCGCATCACCGGCATCCGCTCCGACGGTGACACGCAGTTCGTGTTCGTCGACACGCCCGGCTTTCAGACCCGCCACACGGTGCGCGGCACGGCGGCGCTCAACCGCAACCTGAACAAGACGGTTCAGGCCACCTTGTCAGACGTGGACGTGGTGCTGTTCTTGGTCGAAGCCGGCCGCTATGGCCCGGACGATGCCCAGGTGCTGGCGATGCTGCCCAAGGACAAACCGGTCATCCTCGTGGCCAACAAGCTGGACATGGTGAACCGCCGCGAGGACCTGTTCCCCTGGCTGCAGACCATGCAGGGGCACCATCCGTTTGCCGAGTTCATCCCGCTCACGGCCACCAAGGACGAAGACGCCAAGCGCCTGGCCGATGTGGTACGCCGCTACCTGCCCGAGCAGGGCTGGTGGTACGACGCAGAGGCCCTCACCGACCGCACCGACCGCTTCATGGTCAGCGAGATGATCCGCGAAAAGCTGTTCCGCCTGACCGGTGACGAGCTGCCGTATACCTCCACCGTGGTCATCGACTCTTACAAGGAAGAGCCGCC
>JAGNPA010000350.1 GCA_017989885.1 Aquabacterium sp. | reverse complement strand
GGTCTGGGCGCCGCAACTCAGCGGATAGGGGCCGCGCACGCGCACCCGCCAGGGCGACAGGTGGTGCTGAGGCCAGCCGGGCGCCGGGCTCATTTGCAGGTCCAATGCCGCGCGCCAGTCGCCACAGGCACTGCGGGTGTCAGGGGTGAGCTCGGCCTCCACGGTCACGCTGGCCAGTGGCGGCTCCATCGCCACGCGAACCTGCCCGGGGCGGGCCGCATCGGGCATCAGGTGCAGGGTGACGGCCTGGTGGTTGAGCAGCAGGGCGTCCGGGCCGGCGTTGTAGGGGCGAAGGCCCTTGCCATCGAACGCCCAGGGGTCGTGCGAGGGCAGTTGGAAGGCGGTGCGGTCCAGCACGATGTCGCCCTGGATGTGGCGCAGACCTGCCCCCCGCCAGCGTGACAGCATCAGGGACACCTGCTCCATGCGCAGGCTCGGGTCACCGCTGCCACGCACATGAACCGAGCCCGTCAGCGTGCCGTCCGGTCGCAGGGTGCCGGTCAGCGCGACGTCGGTCTGCCAGGTCCAGGCCGGCCCGAGGGTGCGCAGCGCGGCGCCGGTGGTGAACAGCTTCATCACCGAGGCGGCGGGCCGCAGCGTCTCGCTGAGGTGCTGCAGGCGGGGCGCGCCACCCTCCACGGGGGCCACCCACAGCGACACGGCTTCAGCGGGAATGCCCTGGGCTTGCAAGGCCGCCATCACCGGCGCGGGCAAGGACGAAGGCGCGGCGGGGGGCGGGCTTTGCGCCCCGGCTGTGGCGCACCCCCACAGCAGCAGGCCCCAGGCCAGATGCCGCGGCGTGGACGGTGCGGCGGGGGGGATTCGGGAAGCAGGGGACAATCGCAGACTGCGCATGCCCACATCATAGAAGGCGGCGCACTCGCTACACTCCCAGCCATGTCTGTTGCCGTGCCCGTTCTGCTTGCCCTCGATACCGCCACCGACCGTGTCCATGCCGCACTGGCCGTGGGCACGGCCGTTCAGACGCTGGACCTGCCTGGGGGCGCGCAGGCGTCGGCGCAGTTGCTGCCTGCCTTGCAGGGGCTGCTGCGCGATGCCGGCTTGACCTGGTCCGACCTGGATGCGATCGCCTTCGGCAGTGGCCCGGGCGCCTTCACCGGGCTGCGCACCGCCTGCTCGGTCACGCAGGGGCTGGCGCTGGGCGCCGACTGCCCGGTGATCGTGCTCGACACCCTCATGGCCGTGGCCGAAGACGCGCGCCAGCAGGCGCCGCAAGGCTGCGTGCCCGGTGACGTCGTGTGGGTGCTGCAGGACGCGCGCATGGAGGAGTTGTATGTCGGGGCCTTCACCTGGGATGGCACCGATTGGCAGGTCGCGCAGGCGGCCCAACTGTGGCCCTTGACCGAGCCGGTCGCCCGCTGGGGGCAAGACGCGCGCGCAACTGCCGGCCTGCACCTCTGCGGCAATGCCCTGCAGGCCTACCCGGACCGCTTCGCGTCCTTGTGGCCGCTGGGCGCCACGGTGCTGGGCGAGGCGACGGCCGCGCCACGTGCCGGTGCCTTGGCCGCGTTGGCACAACGGGCCTGGGCACGCGGCGACACGGTGGACGTGGCCCTGGCCCTGCCGCGTTATGTGCGCGACAAGGTGGCGCAGACCACCGCTGAGCGTCGGGCCATCGCCCAGGCGCCGCGCCACATCGACCGCCTGATGACGGAGGCCGACATTCCCGCCGTGCTGGCGATGGAACAGGCCGCGTGCGTGCACCCCGTGCATGCCTGGACCGACGACAATTACCGCTCTTCGCTGCGCTCGGGCTACTGGATGCGGGTGCGCTGTGAGGCCGACAGCGGCCGCATCGTGGCCGTGTGCGTGGCCATGGACGGGGTGGACGAAATCCACCTGCTCAACATCGCCGTGGCCCGTGAGCACCAGGGGCAGGGCATTGCGCGGGCTCTGTTGGGCCTGTTGTACGCGCGTTGCCGGGATCGCCAGGCCAGCCTGCTGTGGCTGGAGGTGCGCCCCAGCAACGAGCGCGCCTGCGCCCTCTACATTCGAGAAGGCTTTGTCGAAGTGGGCCGACGCAAAGGCTACTACCCTGCGCCGGACGGCCGGGAAGATGCCCTGGTGATGCGTCGCAACATCGATCTCGGAGGGGCAACCCGTGCGGTGGACTGAACGTCAGCGCGCCATGCTGCGCGAGATCGGCGTTCCGGCCTTCTGGCCGGTCGAGCCTGATGCGGTCGAGGCCGCTCCACCCAGCCCTGCCGCCGTGGCGGACGTCGCGCCTCGCGCGGAATCCCCCCGTCCCGCCCCCCCGCCTGCTCGCGCCGTCGAGGCCCCGACACCGGTGGTGAGCGTGGCCGAACCGGCACCTGTCCGTCCGGCCCCGCGTGCCACCCGCCCTGGGCCCGCCCCAGTCGCCTCGCCGGCCGGGCGTGCGGCGCCACCCGCCGAGGTGGTGCTGGGGCCACGCCCTGCGGGCATCGAGACGATGGACTGGCCAGCGTTGCGCACCGCGGTGGCCGGCTGTCAGGCCTGCTCGCTCAGCCAGAGCCGCACCCAGACCGTGTTTGGTGCCGGGCACATCGAGGCCGACTGGATGATCGTGGGCGAGGCACCGGGCGAGCAGGAGGACAAGGTCGGTGAGCCCTTCGTGGGCCGCGCGGGGGAATTGCTCGACCGCATGCTCGAAGCGGTGGGCCTCACACGGGCCGAAGCCCCGGCCGCGCAGCAGGTCTTCATCGCCAACGTGCTCAAGTGCCGCCCGCCAGCCAATCGCAATCCGTTGCCGCCCGAGGTGGCGCAATGCGAGCCCTATCTCTTGCGCCAGATGGCGTTGGTGCGGCCCCGGGTCGTGCTGGCGATGGGGCGCTTTGCGGTGCAGTCGCTGCTCAAGTCCAGCGAGCCCTTGGGCAAGCTGCGTGGGCGGGTACATCAGGTGCAAGGAGTGCCGGTCATCG
>JAGNPA010000349.1 GCA_017989885.1 Aquabacterium sp. | reverse complement strand
GAGTCCTTTCCGTTCGGCCTGCGCATCGTCGAGTCCGCCAACCGCGCCCTCCCCCTCACCGGACGCGCCCACGTCACCAAAGCGACGCTCCCGTTCGGCATAGCTCACGATGGCACGATCCAGCTCAGCGCCATCGAAGTCAGGCCACAGGCAATCGGTGAAATACAACTCCGAATAGGCGCTTTGCCACAACAAAAAGTTGGACAAACGCACTTCACCGCCGGTGCGAATCACCAGATCCGGGTCCGGCGCATAACTCATCGTCATGAAACGTGACAAGGTGGCTTCATCCAGCGCCTCCGGCGCCACGCCCGCAGCCATCGCCCGCTGGCAGGCCTGCACGATGTCCCAACGGCCACCGTAGTTGAACGCCACGGTCAACACCAGGCGGTCATTCCCGGCCGTGGACGCCTCGGACTCCAGCAAGGCCGACCGCACCTTGTCGGACACCTGGTCAAGGTCACCCGCGACGCGGATCCGAACGCCATCGGCTTTCAGTTTGCCCATGTGCTTGGACAGCGCCACCAACAGCAAACTCATCAGGCCGGACACCTCCTCCTCGGGGCGTTTCCAGTTCTCCGACGAGAACGCAAACACCGTCAGGAAACCGACACCTCGGTTGGCCGCCGCCCGCACCACCTCGACCAGCGCATCGACGCCAGCCTTGTGACCCAGGCCGCGCGGCATGAAGCGCTTGCGCGCCCAGCGTCCATTGCCGTCCATCACGATGGCGA
The DNA here is from genome assembly GCA_017989885.1 of Aquabacterium sp. GTDB lineage: Bacteria > Pseudomonadota > Gammaproteobacteria > Burkholderiales > Burkholderiaceae_C > Aquabacterium. Next base: position 2,192 of record JAGNPA010000349.1, on the reverse strand, counting down.
CATGACGCGGGATGGCCAAGGATGTAGACGAAGGGAGAGCAGCCATCGAAGAATGAATCCGGGAATGTGAGAGCGGGCCGCCATGGCAGCCCGCATGTCCGCAAACAGAACGAGGCGGTCAGACCGCCTCGGACGTGGTCGCCATTATGGCAAAGCGCGCCGCCTCAAACGGCCAGCACTTCGGCTTCCTTGGCTTGCACCAGCTTGTCGATCTCAACGATCGTCTTGTCGGTCAGCTTCTGGATCTCGTCTTGCGAACGACGGTCGTCGTCTTCCGTGATTTCCTTGTCCTTGAGCAAGCGCTTGGCATGCTCGTTGGCATCACGACGCAGATTGCGCACGGCAATCTTGGTGTCTTCGCCCGCAGACTTCACCACCTTGGTCAACTCCTTGCGGCGCTCTTCGGTGAGTGCTGGCATCGGCACACGAATCAGGTCACCCTGGCTGGCCGGATTCAGCCCCAGGTCCGATTCGCGGATGGCCTTCTCGATTTTGGCGCCCATGCCCTTTTCCCAAGGCTGAACACTGATGGTGCGCGCATCTTGCAGCGTCACGTTGGCCACCTGGCTGATGGGCACCAGCGAGCCGTAGTACTCGACCTGCACCTGATCCAGGATGCCAGGGTGGGCACGGCCGGTGCGAATCTTGGACAACTCGACTTTGAAAGCCTCGATGGACTTGAGCATTTTCTGCTCGGCGGTCTTTTTGATCTCTGCAATGCTCATGGGAAGCTCCGTACGAAGGCCTAGGGCCGACTGACGCTTGAAAAATGGGGAAGGAAGGGCCGGATCAAACGTGAACCAGCGTCCCTTCGTCTTCACCCAACACCACGCGCTTGAGCGCGCCGGGTTTGAAAATCGAAAACACCTTCAAAGGCAGATTCTGATCACGGCACAGGGCGAAGGCGGTCGCGTCCAGCACCTGCAGGTTCTTGATCAGGGCCTCATCGAACGTGATGCTGGCATAACGCGTGGCCGAAGGGTCTTTCTTGGGGTCGGCGGTGTAGACGCCATCGACCTTGGTGGCCTTGAGCATGACCTCCGCGCCGATTTCGGCACCGCGCAACGCGGCGGCCGTATCGGTCGTGAAGAAGGGATTGCCCGTGCCCGCAGCGAACACCACCACCTTGCCCTCTTCGAGGTACTGCAAGGCCTTGGGACGCACGTAAGGCTCGACCACCTGGTCGATGCTGATGGCCGACATCACGCGAGCGGTCATGCCCTCCTGACGCATGGTGTCAGCCAAAGCCAGGGAGTTCATCACCGTGGCCAGCATGCCCATGTAGTCAGCCGTGGCGCGGTCCATGCCGACCGAGCCGCCCGCGACGCCGCGGAAAATGTTGCCACCACCGATGACCACGGCCACCTGCACGCCCAGGGCGGTGACCTCCTGGATTTCCTTGACCATGCGCACAATGGTCGCCCGGTTGATGCCGTAGGCATCGTCACCCATCAGGGCTTCACCGGAAAGTTTCAAGAGGATGCGCTTGTAGGCGGGCATGCAGATGTCCTTGGTGGTCTACGTGAGAAGCGAGACTGAAGGTTATCGCAAGTTTCAGTCATCGCCAGCCTTGTCAGGCTTTTTGAATGGGTGCTGGCGCGAAGGTTCCCCCTCCGGCAGCTTGCCTCGCCCGGTCGTGGACGGGGCACATAGCACAAGGGGGCCAGAAGCCCCCTTGTTTTGCTTCGGGTTACTGACCCTTGGCTGCGGCCATCGTGGCCGCCACTTCGGCTGCGAAGTCGTCCTGCTTCTTCTCGATGCCCTCGCCCACCACGAACATGGTGAACGACTTGACCGTCGTGTTGGTCGCCTTCAGGTATTGCTCAACGGTTTGCTTGCCGTCAGCGGCCTTCACGAAGACCTGGTTGAACAGGGAGACTTCCTTCAGGTACTTCTGAACGGCGCCTTCGATCATCTTGGCAGCGATGTCAGCAGGCTTGCCGGCCTCGGCCGCCTTGGCCGTGGCCACGCTGCGCTCGGTTTCGATCAGCGCAGCCGGCACGTCAGCCGACGACAGCGACACAGGCTTCATGGCGGCCACGTGCATGGCGACGTCCTTGGCAGCAACGTCGTCGCCTTCAAATTCGACGACCACACCGATGCGCGCACCGTGCAGGTAGGCGGCCAGCTTGCCACCGTCAGCGTAACGCTTGAAGCGGCGGATGGCCATGTTCTCGCCGATCTTGCCGATC
>JAGNPA010000348.1 GCA_017989885.1 Aquabacterium sp. | reverse complement strand
ACATTGCCGATGGCGATGTCGACCTTGCCGTCCAGCACGGCCCCCGCAGACACTGCCAACTCCGGCGCACTGGTGCCGAACGCCACGACGGTGAGTCCCACCACCAACGGAGAAATGCCAAACGACAGAGCGAGCCTGGCGGCGCCACGCACCAACCAACCTGCCCCCAGCACGAGGGCGACCAAACCGCCGATGAACATCAACACGATGGTGAGTGACATGACTTTTTAGAAGAGTTCCGGACAAAGAAATGCCCCCAAGAGGGGGCGATAGGGTATGTCAGTTTGCAGTGGCTTGAAGGCGCCGCCAAGCGACGCCCCGCAAAACCCACAGACCTCAGGGGCTCTCGCTGCGCAAGGCCCCCCGCGCGGCCATCAACCCACCCACTTGCGGGCGTTGCGGAACATGCGCAGCCAAGGGCTGGCTTCGCTCTTGTCACCGCTGGTCCAGCTCATCTGAACGTTGCGGAACACGCGCTCGGGGTGCGGCATCATGGCCGTGAAGCGGCCATCGGCCGTGGTCACCGCGGTCAGGCCGCCGGGCGAGCCGTTCGGGTTGAACGGGTACACCTCGGTGGCCGCACCGGTGTTGTCCACGTAGCGCAGGGCTTGCTTGACCTTGGCGAGATCGCCACGCTGCGAGAAGTTGGCAAAACCTTCTCCGTGCGACACGGCGATCGGCATGCGGCTGCCGGCCATGCCCTGGAAGAACAGCGAGGGGCTCTCCAGCACTTCAACCAGGCTCAGGCGGGCTTCAAAGCGGGTGCTCTGGTTATGCGTGAACTTGGGCCAGTCGTGCGCACCGGGGATGATCGGGCTCAACGCCGCCAGCATCTGGCAGCCGTTGCACACGCCCAGGGCAAAGGTGTCGTCACGGCCGAAGAAAGCGGCGAACTGGTCGGCCAGCTTCGGGTTGAACATGATCGAACGCGCCCAGCCTTCGCCGGCACCCAGGGTGTCGCCATAGCTGAAGCCGCCACAGGCGATGAAGCCCTGGAACTGGTCCAGGCGAGCACGGCCCGACTGCAGGTCGCTCATGTGCACGTCGAAGGTGTCAAAACCGCCTTGCGCCACGGCATACGACATCTCGACATGCGAGTTCACGCCCTGTTCACGCAGGATGGCCACCTTGGGGCGTGCCTTCTGGATGAAGGGCGCGGCCACATCTTCCTTCGGGTCGAAGGTCAGGTTGACGTGCATGCCAGGGTCGGCCGCCTTGCCGATGGCCTCGTGCTCGCTGTTGGCGCAAGCGGGGTTGTCGCGCAACTGGGCAATGCGCCAGCTCACTTCGTCCCAGGTCTTGTGCAGCTGTTCCACCGGGGCGGCAAACACCGGCTTGGCATCGCGCCACACTTCCAGCGTGTGCTTGGTGTTGGGCTTGCCAATCACATGGCTGTGCTGGCTCAGGCCATGCTCGCGCAGGGTCTGCAGTGCGGCGTCGCGATCTGCGGTGCGCACCTGCAGCACCACGCCCAGTTCTTCGTTGAACAGCGCCTTGAGGGTCAGCTCGTTGCGACGCTCGCCCACCTGGCCGGCCCAGTTCTTCGAATCACCGAAGTCCGCACGGCTGTCGTCCACGCCGGTGCTCTCGGTCACCAGCATGTCCACATTCAGGCTCACGCCGGTGTTGCCGGCAAAGCCCATCTCGGCCACCGTGGCCCACAGGCCACCGTCACCCCGGTCGTGATAGGCCAGCAGCTTGCCTTGGGCACGCAGCGCGTTCACGGCATTGACCGTGGCCTTGAGCATCTCGGGGTTGTCGCAGTCAGGCACTTCGCTCCCGAACTGGCCCAGCACCTGGGCCAGCATCGAGCCACCCATGCGCTTCTTGCCCTCGCCCAGGTCGATCAGGATCAGGCTGGTGTCCAGCGGCTGGCCGTTTTCCGACGTCACCAGTTGCGGCGTCAGGGTCGAGCGCACATCGGCGATCGAGGCAAAGGCGGTCACGATCAGCGACACCGGTGCAGTGACCTGCTTGGTGGCGCCGTTGTCCGACCATTTTGTGCGCATGGACAGCGAGTCCTTGCCCACCGGGATGGACACGCCCAGCGCGGGGCACAGCTCCATGCCCACGGCCTTGACGGTGTCATACAGGGCGGCATCTTCACCGGCTTCGCCGCAAGCGGCCATCCAGTTGGCCGACAGCTTCACGCGCGGCAATTCGATGGGCGCGGCCAGCAGGTTGGTGATGGCCTCGGCCACCGCCATGCGGCCCGATGCGGGTGCGTTGACCGAGGCCAGCGGCGTGCGCTCGCCCATGGCCATGGCTTCACCGGCAAAGCCCTTGAAGTCAGCCAGGGTCACGGCCACGTCGGCCACCGGCACCTGCCAAGGGCCCACCATCTGGTCACGGTGATTCAGGCCACCCACGGTGCGGTCGCCGATGGTGATCAAAAAGCGCTTGCTGGCCACGGTGGGGTGACGCAGCACGTCCACGGCCACCTGGTCCAGGCTCACGCCGGTCAGGTCGATCTGGCCGCCGTCCCACTGCACACGCTTGACGTCGCGGTGCATCTTGGGCGGCTTGCCCAGCAGCACGTCCATCGGCATGTCGACGGGCTTGTCGGCTTGCGGCTGGGTCGTGTCTTCCAGGATCAGCTCGCAGGCCTCGGTGGCCACGCCGATCACGCCAAACGGGCAACGCTCGCGGTTGGCCATCTCGGTGAAGATGGGCAGTGACTCGGGCGCAATGGCCAGCACATAGCGCTCCTGGCTCTCGTTGCACCAGATCTCCTTCGGCGCCATGCCGGACTCTTCCAGCGGCACCTTGCTCAGATCGAACCGGGCGCCCTTCTCGGCACCGTCCACCAGTTCGGGGAAGGCGTTGGAAATGCCGCCCGCACCCACGTCGTGGATGGCCAGAATCGGGTTGTTCGCGCCCAGACCCCAGCAGTGGTTGATCACCTCTTGCGCACGGCGCTCGATTTCGGGG
>JAGNPA010000054.1 GCA_017989885.1 Aquabacterium sp. | reverse complement strand
CCGCGCACCTGCGCGTCCCGGTCTTGCGCATCGGGCTCGTCGTCGTGGTTGGCGTAGACCGATTGCACGCCCAGCTCGCCCGCCAACTGCGGGATCACCGAGCGGGCCGAGCCATAGCGCACGATCAGGCCCACGCGCTCGGGCTGGGGCACGCCCGCTTTCAGGGCCAACTCGCGCAGCCCTTGGTCCAGTTCGACCAGGCTGTCGTGGATGAAGGCCACGCGGCGGTCCTGGCGGGGCAGGGGCTCCAGGATGTCGCTGTCGAACACAAAGGCGCACCAGACCCGCCGGTTCTGTTTCAGTGCGTGAAACAGGGCGGCGTGGTCCGTGCAGCGCAGGTCGCGACGGAACCACACCAGGGCCGAGACATTCGATTCGCTCATGGTCGTCTAATTCACAGATAGTCGGTACGGATCAGCATGGGCGTCTAAAATCGGCGCATGTCCCCAAGCGCATCTTCCCCCATCAATCTGACCAATCAGTTTCTCATCGCCATGCCCGGCATGGTGGACGGCAATTTTGCCGGGACTGTGGTCTATCTGTGCGAGCACAACGACAAGGGCGCGCTGGGGCTGGTCATCAACCGGCCCATTGACATCAATTTGAAGCACCTGTTCGAGAAGGTGGACCTCTCGCTGGACCGCAGTGACCTGGCCGAGCGCCCGGTGTACCTGGGCGGACCGGTGCAGACCGAGCGCGGTTTCGTCCTGCATGAAAGCCTGGACGACGAAGGCGGACACTACAACTCCACCTTGAAGATCGAGGGGGGGCTGGAAATGACGACCTCGCGCGATGTGCTGGAAGCGCTCTCCAACGGGGCGGGGCCGCGCAAGGTCTTCATCACCCTGGGCTACTCTGGCTGGACGGCGGGGCAACTCGAAGAGGAAATCTCGCGCAACGGCTGGCTGAACGTCGATGCCGATCCGGATGTGATTTTCGACACCCCGGTGGAGCAGCGCTACGACAAGGCCTTGTCGCTGTTGGGCATTGACCGCAACTTCCTGATGGGTGAGGCCGGTCACGCATGAGCGCCCAGCCCGCCTCGGCGATCCGGCACTTTCTGGCCTTCGACTACGGCCTCAAGCGGGTGGGTGTGGCCACAGGCAACAGCCTGACGCGCCAGGCCCAGCCTTTGCGCACGGTCGCGGCCGAAGGGGCGGAGCGGTTTGCCCAGATCGGCAAGCTGATTGAAGAGTGGCGACCCGATGCGCTGGTCATCGGCGTGCCCTTTCACCCTGACGGTGCGGAACACGAGAACACCCTGCGCGCCCGCAAGTTCGGCGGTCAGTTGCGCGGGCGTTTTCACCTGCCGGTGCACGAGGTGGACGAGCGCTATTCCACCACCGAGGCCCAAGGCTTTGGCGCCAAGGATCTGGACGCGGCATCGGCTGCCATCTTGCTGCAACAGTATTTCAACGATCATCCTGGGGACGACACCCTGAAAGAGGCCTGAGTGAGCACTTCGCCCCACACCCTGCACCTCAATGCCGAGGCCCTGTATGCCAATTTGCTGACCGGCGTGCGCCGTCTGGTCACGCCCGAGACCGTGCTGGTGGGCGTGTGGTCGGGCGGTGCCTGGCTGGCCGAGCGCCTGAACGCCGACCTGGGCCTGAAGACGCCCCACGGGGTCATCTCGTCGGCCTTGCACCGCGACGACTTCGGTTCGCGCGGGATGGTCTCGTCCAAGGACGCCACCCATCTGCCCTTCGAGGTCGATGGCGCCCACATCCTGCTGATCGACGACGTCATCTACACCGGCCGCACCACCCGCGCCGTGCTCAACGAGCTGTTCGACTTTGGTCGCCCCGCCAGTGTCACGCTGGCCGTACTCGTCGACCGTGGTGGGCGCCAACTGCCTTTCGAGCCGGCCCTGTCGGCTGCCCGTATCACCCTGCCGTCGCAAGAGCGTGTCGCCTTGGGCCGCGCCGACGACGGCCGCTTCCAATTCCATTTCGAGAGGGTTTGATGACCGCCATCCGGAAACCCCAGCGCAACCCCCAGCTCAACAGCCACGGGGAGCTGATCCACCTGCTGTCCACCGAAGGACTGCCCAAAGCCATCATCCACCAGATCCTGGACACGGCCGAGCAGTTCCTGAGCGTCAACGAGCGCGAGGTCAAGAAGGTGCCGCTGCTGCGCGGCAAGAGCGTGTTCAACCTGTTTTTCGAGAACAGCACCCGCACCCGCACCACCTTCGAGATCGCGGCCAAGCGCCTGAGTGCCGACGTGATCAACCTGGACATCGCGCGCTCGTCGGCCTCCAAGGGCGAGAGCCTGCTCGATACCATCGCCAACCTGTCGGCCATGAGCGCCGACATGTTCGTGGTGCGCCATTCCGAGTCGGGCGCGCCCTACCTGATCGCCCAGCATGTGGCCCCGCACGTGCACGTGGTCAACGCCGGTGACGGCCGCCACGCGCACCCCACGCAGGCGCTGCTGGACATGTACACGATCCGGCACTACAAGAAAGACTTCACCAACCTGACCGTGGCCATCGTGGGCGACATCGTGCACTCGCGCGTGGCCCGCTCCAACATCCACGCGCTGACGACCCTGGGCGTGCCCGAGGTGCGGGTGGTCGGCCCCCGCACGCTGGTGCCGGGTGACCTGCGCGAGATGGGCGTGCGCGTCTGCCACGACATGGCCGAGGGCATCCGCGATGCCGACGTCGTCATCATGCTGCGCCTGCAAAACGAGCGCATGACCGGCGGCATGTTGCCCAGCGCTGGCGAGTTCTTCAAGGAGTTCGGTCTGACCGAGTCCAAGCTGGCGCTGGCCAAACCCGATGCCATCGTCATGCACCCCGGCCCCATCAACCGCGGCGTGGAAATCGACTCTGCTGTGGCCGATGGCAAGCAAAGCGTCATCCTGCCCCAGGTCACGTTCGGCATCGCCGTGCGCATGGCCGTGATGTCCATCCTGGCTGGTAACGAGGCCTGATCCCATCATGAAGATCCTGATCAAGAACGGCCGTTTGGTCGACCCCGCTTCCGGCCTGGACCAGGTCGGTGATCTGGCCATCACGGCCAGCCGCATCACGGCCCTGGGCAACGTCAGCGCCGATTTCGAACCCGACCGCGTCATCGATGCCACGGGCCTGATCGTGGCCCCGGGACTGGTGGACCTGGCGGTGCGCCTGCGCGAGCCCGGTCATGAGCACGAAGGCATGCTGGAGTCCGAGCTGGCCGCAGCGGCCGCCGGTGGCGTGACCAGCGTGGTGTGCCTGCCCGACACCGACCCGACGCTGGACGAACCCGGCCTGGTCGAGATGCTCAAGCTGCGCGCCCGTAAGCTCAGCCGTTGCCGCCTGTTCCCGCTGGGCGCCTTGACCCGCGGCCTCAAGGGCGAGAACCTGACCGAGATGGCCGAGCTGCACGAAGCCGGTTGCGTGGGTTACTCGCAGGCCGAGTCGCCCATCCGTGACACCCAGGTGCTGCAGCGCGCCATGCTGTACGCCTCCACCTTCGGCTACACCGTCTGGCTGCGCCCGCATGACCCCTGGCTGGGCAAGGGTGTGGCGGCCAGTGGTGCCGTTGCCACCCGTCTGGGCCTGTCCGGTGTGCCGGTGAGCGCCGAAACCATTGCCATCCACACCATCGTCGAGCTGGTGCGCGTCACGGGCGCCCGGGTGCACCTGTGCCGCCTCTCCAGCGCGGCGGGGGTCGAGCTGGTGCGTCAAGCGAAGGCGCAGGGCCTGCCCATCACCGCCGACGTCAGCATCAACTCCCTGATGCTGACCGATGTGGACATTGGCTACTTCAACTCCTCGATGCGCGTGACCCCGCCGCTGCGCCAGGGGCGTGACCGCGATGCACTGCGTGCGGGTCTGCTCGATGGCACGCTGGACGCGCTGGTGTCCGACCACAACCCGGTCAGCGAAGACGAGAAGACACTGCCCTTCGGTGAGGCCACACCCGGCGCCACCGGCGTGGAGCTGCTGCTCAGTCTGGCCATGAAGTGGTCCGGTGCCGATCAGCAGGACCAGCCAGCGCCGGACAAGCTGCGTCAGGCCCTGTCGGTGGTCACCCAGGGCCCCGTCAAGGTGCTGGGCGATGCGCTGGGCTCGCTCACCCACAGTGCGGGCCGTCTGGTCGCCGGAGGGGTGGCCGACATCGTGATGTTCGATCCCGCTGCGCGCTGGCAGGTGCAACCGTCTGCCTTGGTGAGTCAGGGCAAGCACACGCCGTTCGCTTTCGAGTCCACCGGTTTCGAGCTGGCCGGTCGCGTGCGCCTGACCCTGGTGGCCGGGCAGGTGGCACACGACGCCCAGGATCGCGCCGACGCATGAGCCTGGTGCCCCCAGACTCGGCGTTGACGCCACGCTTCTGGCGTGCCGGGTCGGTACTGGCCGTCCCGCGCGTGACCTGGCGGCTGAGCCGGGTGATCGGGCATGTGCTGCATGGCTACGTCCGCTCCTGGCTGGTCTGGCCCAGGCTGGACGAGCGTGGCCGTGACGCCGAGTGCGTGCGCTGGTCGGGGAAGATGCTGCGCATGCTTGGGATCGAGTTGGTCGTGCAGGGGCAAGCCCGCCCCGGCGCCAAGCTGGTGGTCTCCAACCACGTCTCCTGGCTGGACATCGTGGCCCTCAACGCCGTGGTGCCGTCGCGCTTCGTCTCCAAGGCCGAGGTCGCGGACTGGCCGGTGGTGGGGCGCATGGTCACCCAGGCGGGCACGCTGTTCCTCACGCGTGAGCGTCGCCGCGACGCCATGCGCGTGCTGGGTTTGATGGCCAAGGGCCTGCGCGAGGGGCACACCCTGGCCGTTTTCCCCGAGGGCACCACAGGCACGGGGCATGGGGTGCTGCACTTCCACCCCAATCTCTTGCAAGCGGCCATCGACGCGGACGTGCCCGTGCAACCCGTGGCCCTGCGTTACGCCGACCCGGTGCAGGAGGTCAGCCCCCTGGCCGCCTATGTCGGCGACACCAGCCTGCTGCAGTCACTGTGGTCGGTGGTGTCGGCGCGAGGGCTGGTCGTGCACGTGCACGTCTTGCCTTTGCAGGCTGCGACCCATGCGGATCGCCGTGCATTGGCCGCGCTGCTGCAGGATCAGATCGAGGCGGCCGTGGCCCCCTGAGGGCGCCGAGGCAGCCTCCCGATCAATGATATTCGGACATTCCGTGCGGATTTGCGCCCCCCACCCCTTTGTCGGGTAGCGGCCTTGGCCGCACGTCGCTACATTGAACCCGCGAGTCTGGCGTTTCTTGTCCTGGGTTAAACGCGCTCGCCTGGAGACCTCTACAATCTCCCGTCCTTGAAAGGTTTTGAATGTTTGATTTCGGGTTTTTGGCTTCGCTGCACGACAGCATCGTGCAGTGGGCAATCAACGGCTGGACGGATGCCAGCGGCTGGCAGGTACTGGCCTTCACCCTCATCGTGACGCACATCACCATCGCGTCCACGACCATTTTCCTGCACCGTTCCCAGGCGCACCGCGCGCTGGAGTTGCACGCGATTCCCTCGCACTTCTTCCGCTTCTGGCTGTGGCTGACCACCAGCACCGTCACCAAGCAGTGGGTGGCCGTGCACCGCAAGCATCACGCCAAGTGCGAAACCGCCGAAGACCCGCACAGCCCAGTGACGCACGGCATCAAGACGGTGCTGCTGCAAGGCCGCGAACTCTATCGCGACGAGGCCATGAAGGCCGAAACGCTCAAGAAGTTTGGTCACGGCACGCCCGACGACTGGCTCGAGCGCCACCTCTACACCCCCCGCAACAACTGGGGCCCGATCCTCATGTTGATGATCAACCTCGCCTTGTTCGGGGTCATCGGCATCACGGTCTGGGCGGTGCAGATGGCCTGGATTCCCATCACGGCCGCCGGCATCATCAACGGTCTGGGGCACTGGTGGGGCTATCGCAACTTCGAAGCGCCTGATGCGTCCACCAACATCTCGCCCTGGGGCATCATCATCGGTGGCGAAGAGCTGCACAACAACCACCACACCTACCCGACCTCGGCCAAGCTGTCGGTCAAGCCTTACGAATTCGACATCGCCTGGGGCTACATCCGCGCGCTGGAGATGATGGGCCTGGCCAAGGTGCGCAAGACGCCCCCTCGCTTGACGCTGGGCGACGTCAAGCCCGTGGCCGATGCGCAGACGCTGGAAGCCATCGTGGCCAATCGCTACGAGCTGATGGCCGGTTATGCCCGCGAAGTGCGCCGCGCCTGTGCCAGTGAAGTGACGCGCCTGAAGGCCAGCGGGCAGGGCACCGCCGCCGCGCAACTCAAGCGCGTGCGCCGCTGGGTGCACCGCGACGAAGCGCAGATGCCCACCGGCATGGCGAAAGAGGTGCAGCAAACCCTCGCCAGCCTGCCCCAGCTCGACAAGCTGATCGCCATGCGCGAAGAGCTGCGCGCCCTGTGGACCCGCACCAACGTGTCCGCCGAGCAACTCGTGCACGATCTGCAAGAGTGGTGTCATCGTGCAGAAAGCAGTGGCATCGCCGCCCTGCAAGAGTTCTCGCGCAAGCTGCGTGCAGCCCACGCCTGACCCCTCTCCAGTCTCACCCCAACAACCCCGCAGTCGCGGGGTTTTTTGTTGATGTCGGGCCTGAATCAGGGCAAGCCCTCAAACCCCGAGCTCCTGTCACAAGCTGTAACGTGAACTTTGGCGCGTTGGCTGTTGTTTTCACGCCGTCTTTGCCGGCTTTCCCCAGTGAGGTCGCGAACGCCTGTCCTGTAACCTGAACCTGTTCTGTCAGTCAAATCCATGATCCTGTTGCCAGGTGAAAGGTGAGCACGAGGCAGACGCGGGCTGTGTCAGTGCAGTCGCGCGATTTCAGTGATGGCAAAGGTTCGAACATGTGGCTTGATTTGGGGATCGGTGTCGTGGGTTGCGTCCTCGGTGCGGGCGTGACCTGGTGGTACCAGCGGCGTGCGTGGGCAGCCCGTGGCGTGTTGGTGCCGCAGTCCGAGGTGCAGGCGCAGCAGCAGGACTGGCAGGCTCGCGTCGATGCGCTGCAGGCACAACTGCAGGAGCAGTTGCAGGCCTCTCAGCAGCAGGACTCTGACGCGCACACCCAACTGGCCCAGATGCGCTCAGACCTGGAAGAGCAACTGCATCAGGTGCACAACGGCGCCACGCTCACGCGTGAGCAAGCCTTGCAGACCTGCCAACAGCTGGCCACGGCCATCGACAAGCTCATGGGCCTGATCAAGACCTTCGAGCGCTGGCACGCCGACATGAGCGTGCTCATCTCCCACAACCGCGAAATGCACGACCGCAACGACGAGTTCGCCTCCATCGTGAGGCAGGTCATCATCGTGGCGCTCAACGCCTCCATCGAGGCGGCGAGGGCCGGCGAAATGGGCAAGGGCTTTGCCGTGGTGGCCAACGAGGTGCGCAGCCTGGCCAACCGGGCCGAGGCGCTGTCCAAGGACTACAGCAACAACCTGCACAAGAACGACCTCATCACCACGACCACCTTCCAGGACCTGCAGGCAGGCGGCAAGATGATCATCGGGGCCGTCACCGAGTTGCAGGTCATCAACAACAAGACCCGCACCATTCTGGTGGCGGAGCCCGTCTGAGCGCCATGATCAGTCAGCAAGCCAAAGACGGGTTCGAGTTCTTCGTCACCAACGCGCTCAAGGCGGCGGTGGTGTCATCGCCCGATGACCGTGTCGACGTCACGGCGCTCGAGGACAGCAGCGAGATCAAGGAGGAGCGCATGGTGCTCCTGACCGTGTCGTCCTACCTGTTTCGCGCCATCACCATGATGTCCTTCACGCTCGATGCCGCCACTCGCCACCATCTGGCCGCCATCCATCGCGCCCCGGCCGAGAGCATGGGTGAGGCCGACTACCTGGACGTGATTGGCGAGGTCGGCAACATCTTTTGCGGGGCGCTCAACCGCGACCTGTCTCATCACTTCCCTTATCTGGGCATGTCCACCCCGAACGTGCTGGAGCGCGAGTGCATCGACTACCTTGATGAGCTCGACGCCAGCTACATCCGACATTTCCGTGTGGTCGTCAATGACGGCGTCACCTTTCACGCCAGCCTGTGTGTTTGCGATTTTGCCGACATCGATTTTCAGGTGGACACCTCCGCGGTAGAAGAAAGCCACGGCGAGCTCGAACTGTTCTGAACCCTCATAGCCCGAGATCAATCCCATGCAGGAAACCGCCCAACTGGTCAGCAAGGTGCTGGTGCTCAACGACGAGGTCGAGGTGCGTGGTCACATCAAGGCCTTTTGCGAGGCTCACAATTTGATCCCGGTGAAGCCGCAGGCCGGGGCGGCGCTCTCGGTGCTCAAGTCCAATGTAGATCTGGGCGCCATCTTCCTGCAGGAGACCTACCTGGGCGAGGGTGGCAACGCCCTGGAGTTGGCGCACGCCATCCATGCCATCCGGCCTGAACTGCCCATCTTCCTCAGGCGTGAAACCCAGTCACACCTGGACGACCTGCCCGATCTTTACCGCAGCGTCTTCACGGCGGCCTACACCATTGCCACGATCGGCGAGCTGGGGCCGATGATCGCCAAGAGCATCTTCAGCTTCCAGTTCCCGAACGCGCTGGTGCGGGGCATCAGCGAAATCACCAAGTCCACGCTGGAAAACCAGTTCAAGGACGTCGAGGTGCGCACCGAGGCCCCCTACATGGTGCGCGACCGCCTCATCTACGGTGAGCTCTTCACCCTCATCCCGCTGGAGAGCAATTGGTGTCGTGGCTACATGATGTTTCAGACGGAGGAGGCGCCCCTGCTGACCTATGTCGAGAACGGCCGCACCCACATCACGCGGGACCCCGCGAACTTCCGCGACATCAACCACGTGATGGGCGAGGTGACCAACCTGATCTGGGGTGCTTTCAAGAACCGCTTCATCTCCGATGAGCCAGTCGACTGGCGCCAGTCTCAGGTGCCGCTGA
>JAGNPA010000053.1 GCA_017989885.1 Aquabacterium sp. | reverse complement strand
GCCCGCATCGGCATCAAGGTACAGAAGGTGACCCCACCTGCCTTGAAGCGCTTGTTCACGGTCGGCTCATTGAGGGCAGATAACCAGGCCTCACGTGCCACGTGCAGGTTCACCGGCGCGTCGAATGCGGCCTGGGCGCAGGCGTCCAGCCAGGCACGCAGAGCATCGTCCAAGGCCGACAGCATCAAGCGGTCGTTGTCATCCTGAGCCGCTGCCATGTCGGCCATCAAAGCGCGGCCACGCTCGGCCCAGCCGGTGGGCGTGGCAGGCTCGCTCAGCACCTCGCGCCAGTGCGACAGGCGTGCCAGCAAAGTGGCCAGCGCCCCGGCCAGTTCGGCCTCCAGCCCGCCCACCTCCGGGTAGGCCTCGATGCCGTCAAACACGCCCTCCCCGGCGGCATAGCCCAACAGCATGCGGCGCAGCCCGAACCATCCGGTGTTCTGCTCACCGCACGCCGACAGCCCGAGGTTATCGCGATGCGCCTCGTCCAGCCCCCAGCGAATGCCCGAGCCGGCCATCCACTGCGTCAACCGGGGCAAGGCATCGGCAGGGATGCCAAAACGCGCTGCCACGGCCGGCACATCCAGCAGATCCCGCAGCTCGCTGAAACGGCAACGCTGCTGCGGCAGGCGCAACAGCCACTCCAGCGCCGCCACCAGGGGGCTGCTCGCGCGGGCGCTGAGGTCGGCAATGTCAAACGGGATGTAGCGGGCATCGTGCCGCCCGTATTGCCCAAACACGGCCCGGATGGCCGGCGCCACCTGGTCAATGTCCGGCACCATCACCACCACGTCACGCGGCTGCACCGGAACAACGGACGACGCCGTGTCGGCAAACAGCTGCAGCAACTGATCGTGCAACACCTCCACCTCGCGCATCATGCTGTGTGCGGCATGGAAGACGATCGAGCGGTCGCTGCCGGGCACGGCCAGCCTGGGGTGCTCCCCCATGGGCGTCAGATCGCGGATGCGCTGCTGTACCTGACTGAGCAGCGGCGCATCGTCGTCCTCGTCCTCGTCAAACAGGTCCACCCGTGGGATGGCGAAGCGGGCCTGCGCCTGCTGCACGTCATCGAACTCGTCGAGTTGCCGCACGAAGTCGCGGCTTTGCCGTCCCCAGGCTGCCAGCAAAGGGTGAGCGTGCGCGTGCATCTGGTCCAGCGACAAAGCCGACAGGTCCACATCGCCCCGCAAGGCATGGCGGCGCCGCGCAATGCCGCGCAACAGCTCACGCCCATCCATGATGTCGGCCCAGTGGAAGCGACAGGGGTTGGGGATGGCCATCAGCACCTGGCTGTGGGCACTCAAGGCCGCCAACACCTGCAAGGTCGGCAAAGGCACGCTGGTCATGCCGAACACCACCACCCGCCGCGCCACGGGGCTGACCGGCGGCACGCCCTGCTCCAGGGCGGACCGCACCCGCTGGTGCACACGCGGGCGAATGCTCTCCAGATCAGACGGGGCCAGGGTGGCCAGCAAGGCGCGCCACAGCATGGGCTGCCAGCCCTGCTCGGCCGGTACCGGCTGCGTGGGCCGCCCCGGGGTCGGCAGCACATCCTGCCCCTCGGCCCAGGCCTCCAGCCAATCGGCCCGGTACACCTGGTACTGGTCGAACAGGTCGGCCAAGCGGCTGGCCAGTTGATACAGGCGATCGGGCTCATCTCCCTGCAGAAAGCCGGCGACGGCTTCAAAGCCGGGCGCGTGCATCCACTGCGGCAACAAATGCATCAGACGCCAGGTCAGCGGGGCCTTGTCGGTGGCGCACTGGCTGGGCACCTGGTCGCGCCCCAGCACCTGCCGATAGGTGCGCCACATGAAACGCGCCGGCAGCTCCACCCGCATGGCCGCGCACACGCCGCCATCTCGCGCCAGCGTCATCTTCAACCACTCGGCCATGCCCGCGCTCTGAACGAGGATGACCTCTTCCTCAAGGGGTGCCAGCGGACGTTGGCGCAGCCACGTCAACACCGCCTCGGCCAGGGCCTCGGAGCGGTTACCGTGCAGGGCCAACAGACCCGTCTGGATGTCAGTGCGCATGAGTGGGGTGCAGGATGGATTCACGCTCATCTTCCCCGATTCCTGGCTCATGGCGTGAGCCCGGACGGAACAAGCGCGATGGGCTTGCCATTGTCTCCGATGCACCACAGAGGTGCCGACCTTCACGGCCGTGCGGCGACCCCACAATGCAAAACGCCGACAAGTACCAGACTTGTCGGCGTTTACTTATGCGGTGGGGTGGCTAATGGGACTCGAACCCACGACAACCAGAATCACAATCTGGGACTCTACCAACTGAGCTATAGCCACCGCAGAACAGATTTAAAGTATAGCGCGATTTCGCACCCTTTTACAAGGCCGACGCAGATTTTTGGGCTGCGGTGGCTTTCTCCACCACACTCTTGCCTTCGTTCAGGTACTCGACCTTGTACTCGCGCTTGAGGGCACGGTAGTAGGCATCGGCCTCGGCACGCGCCCAGTAGCCACCGAACTGCGCCTGCATTTCCTTGAGTTCTTCAGGCTTGACTTCCAGAGGGACCACCTTGTTGACCTTCAACAGGGCGACACCTTCATCGCCCAGGCTCACCACGGTCCAAGCGGGCAACTGTGCCTCAGGCACACGCAAGGCCGCATCCAGCACCGCAGCGGGCTGGGCAAACACCGTGCGGCGCGACATCTGCACCGCAGCCGGCAACGCCGCCTTCTCCGGGGACTGCTTCCACAGTGCCATCTTCTGCTCGGCGTCGGCACGTGCGGCCTTCAGGGCCTGCGCCGTCATCCAACGCTCACGCACCTGGGCTTGAGCCTGGTCGAAAGGCATCAAGGCGGCCGGGCGGTATTTCACAATGCGCGCCGACACCAACTTGTTCGTGCCCACTTCCACCGCTTCGGTGTTGTGACCCTTGCTGCGGTTGGTCGCATCGAACAGCGTGTCCAGCAGACGCCGGTTCGACAGATCGCCTTGGTCCTTGGAACCCGGCTGACGCAACACACCATTGGCCGTTTGAACGGGCAGCTTCAGCTCGTCGGCCACCGGCTGCAGGCTGTCCGACTGCTCGTACACCATGTTGGTGAACTTCTCGGCCGCTTCGGCGTACTGGCGCTGGGCCAGTTGCTTGCGGGCATCGTCTTCGATCTCGGCACGCACAGCCTCGAACGGCTTGGTCTCGCCACCACGCACACCCGTCAACTGGATGATGTGAAAGCCAAACTCACTCTCCACCAGGCCGCTGATCTGGCCAGGCTTGAGGCCATAGGCGGCCTCTTCAAACGGCTTGACCATGTCGCCACGCGCAAAGAAGTCCAGGTCACCGCCATTGGCACCCGAGCCTGGGTCATCCGAATTCTTGCGGGCCAGTTCGGCGAACTGCGCAGGGTTCTTCTGCAGTTGTGCCAGCAGTTGCTCGGCCTTGGCGCGCGCCGCCTTCTTCTCGTCAGCCGAAGCACTGGCCTCAGCCTTGATCAGGATGTGGCTGGCACGGCGCTCTTCCGGGGTCGAATAGCGCTGGATGTTTTCCTTGTAGGAGCGACGCAGTTCGTCGTCCGACACCGACACGCGCGCCTTCAAGGTGTCCAGATCCAGCACCACATACTGCACGTCAGCCTGCTCGGGCGTGGTCAGCCACGCGGCATTGGCCGGGTCCTTGTAAAAGGCTTGCAGCTGTTCTGCCGTCGGGTTCAACTGGGCCATATAGGCCTTGGGTTCGAACTTCACCCATTGCACGTCGCGCACCTGGAACAGGGCGTCCACCGCAGCACGGGTCGACTGCTGTGCACCATGGCTGGACATCTGCACGCCACCCAACACCTGGGCCACCGTCAGCTCCTGGCGCAGCATGGTTTCAAGTTGCAGCGGGCTCATGCCACGGGCTTCGAGCAAAGCCTTGTTGACCGTGCCATCGGGGTTGCGCAAAGCGGCAAATTGCGGGTCGTTCGCAAAAATGCGCATGATGCGGCCCGCTGGCACCGTCAGGTGCTGGTCGTTCGCGGCCATCAGCAACACGTACTCGCGAATCAGGGCGTCGAGCGACTGCTGCTTCACCTCGGGCTGGTCAAACAGGCTGATGTCCAGATCGGGGCGCTGAGAGCGCTGGCGTTCCACAAAATTGCGGTGCGCGTTGTCCCATTCCTGCTGGGACACCTTCTGCTTGCCCACCTTGGCCACGGTGCCGGCACCGTCGGTGAACTGCGAATACCCTTCCATGCCGACCAACACAAAGGAAGGCAGGATCAACAGAACCAGAATCAGCTGGAGGATGCGGGTGTTTCTGCGAACGAATTCAAACATGGCTGTTGGTCAGTTGGAGACTGGCCTGCTGTAGCTTGGGAATCGGTGTCACGCTGACTTCAAGCGTGGCCCAGATAACACAAAGGCGAACCTGGGTTCGCCTTGCAGAAGTGCCCA
This sequence comes from Aquabacterium sp., assembly GCA_017989885.1. Classification (GTDB taxonomy): domain Bacteria; phylum Pseudomonadota; class Gammaproteobacteria; order Burkholderiales; family Burkholderiaceae_C; genus Aquabacterium. Next base: position 4,484 of record JAGNPA010000053.1, on the reverse strand, counting down.
TCGGGGGGATGGTGGGTGCTGAGGGGCTCGAACCCCCGACCTACGCCTTGTAAGGGCGCCGCTCTACCAACTGAGCTAAGCACCCGATCGCACTCAAGCCGGCTATCTTACATTAATTGAGGGCGTCCTTCAGGGCCTTGCCTGGGCGGAACTTGGGCACCTTGGCCTTTTTGATCTTGATCTCGGCGCCGGTGCGCGGATTGCGGCCGGTGCGTGCGGCACGGGTGCTCACCGCGAAGGTGCCAAAACCCAACAGCGACACGTTGTCGCCCTTCTTGAGGGAAGCCTGGATGCCACCGATCACCGCCTCCAGCGCACGGCCTGCGGCCGCCTTGGAGATGTCTGCCTGTTGGGCAATGTGTTCAATCAACTCGGACTTGTTCACGAAAACTTCCCTCCACAGTACAACGAAAAATCTCAGCGTGACTTGGCTCGGATGTCCGGCAAAGACTTCTGCAGGTAGTAAATCATCGACCAGATCGTGAGCGCGCAGGCGATGTAGATCAACCAGGTACCCACCTCAAGGCTGTGAAACAGTCCGAACACATCGGCATCCAGCAGCAAGAACACAATGGCCCCCATCTGGGTGGCCGTTTTCAGCTTGCCCAGCATGTGCACGGCCACATTGCCCGAGGCGCCGATCTTGGCCATCCACTCCCGCAGGGCAGAAATCGCAATCTCGCGCCCGATGATGATGAAGGCCACCAGCGCGCTCACCCGATCCAGATCCAGCAAGATCAGGATCGACGCGCACACCAGGAACTTGTCGGCCACCGGATCCAGAAAGGCACCGAAAGCCGAGGTCTGGTTCAGGCGACGTGCCAGCCAGCCATCCAGCCAATCGGTGGCGGCCACCACCACAAACAGAACGGCCGCCGTCAAATTGATCTGTGCTGGCGACCAGGGCAGATAGAACACAGCGACGATGAGCGGGATCGCAACGATCCGCGCCCAGGTGAGCATGGTGGGCAATGTGAGAAACATCGCAGCATTGTGCCGTGAACCACGGCCGTCGGCGGCCCTCACCGGCGATCCAGTGTCATCGGTTTGAACTGACGTTGCTCATTGAACAGAAACGTCTCATTGAACTTCCAGGGGCGTGGCAGCCTGGAAACATTGCCAAACGGCGCGGCGCGACGCACGGCCTGGATGGCAAGCTGCACCGTGTCCCGTGCCTGACTGGGGTAGCGCATGACATCGATGTGGCGCACGGAGCCATCGGCGTTCAACTCGATGGTCAGCACCGGAATGGCCAGCAGCACCTGGGGAGATGATCCCGAGTAGCTCAGGCCAGGGCTGGCTGCCACCATGCGCCGAGCGGCCTGCTCACGCGCATGGGCCCAGTTCCGCGGCGTGTCGGGCGGGGCCAGCTTCACCACACGCGGCGCGCCTGGGCGGGCCGGCTCGGCACTGGGCACCCCGGCTGGCGGCGCCTTGCTTGGCGGCGGCACCCCCTTGTCCGAGGGCAGCAGACCGCATCCTGCCAGCCAGGCAGACAAAGCCATCACCCCCAACAGGCTGGCGCGCGTGCCAGGCCCGTCAGCGCAGGGCTTTGTAGATTTCTTCTGCCAGTTCATGCGAAATTCCCTCCACGCTTGCCAGTTCTTCCACGCTCGCGGATGCCACACCTTTGACGCCGCCAAACCGCTGCAGCAGTTTCGCACGGCGCTTCGGGCCGACCCCGGCAATGTCTTCCAGGCGACTGCCCCCGGTGCGCACGCTGGCACGCCGCGCGCGCATGCCGGTGATGGCAAAGCGGTGCGCCTCGTCCCGAATCTGCGCCACCAGCATCAGCGCCGCCGAGCTGGGCGACAAGGCCAGTTTGGGCCGCCCATCGGCAAACACCAGTTCCTCCAGGCCCACCTTGCGCCCCTCGCCCTTCTCCACCCCCACGATGATGGACAAGGGCAAGCCGAGGGCCTGAAACACGTCCCGGGCCATCGCCACCTGCCCCTTGCCCCCGTCGATGAGCACCAGGTCGGGCACCCGGGCGGCCTTGGTGCCAGCCGCGCTGTAGCGGCGCTCCAGGGTCTGCTTCATCGCCGCGTAGTCATCGCCCGGTGTGATGCCCGCGATGTTGTAGCGACGGTACTGCGAGGGCTGCATCTTGTGCCCCTCGTACACCACGCACGATGCCTGCGTGGCCTCGCCCGCCGTGTGGCTGATGTCGAAACACTCGATGCGCAAACCCGCCAGCGGGTCGTGCACCGCAGCCAGGGGCGCTGCCGGCGCGCTCGCCTCGCCCTCTTCAGGTGTCTCGGCCGCATCGTCGAGCCCAGCCTCGCGGGCATCCAGGTCCAGATCGAGGTTGAGTGCCTCCACCAGTGCGCGCGTGCGCGCCTGTTGCGAGCCTTCTTCGCTGAGCAGGCGTGCCAGGGACAACTCCGCGCCCTTGATGGCCATCTCCAGCCAGGCCCGACGCTGCTCACGCGGCTGGTGCACCACCGTGATCTTGCGGCCGCCCTGCTCTGCCAGCGCCGCGATGAGCTCGGGGTTCACAGGGTGGCTCAGGATCAACAAAGACGGCACCGCACCGCCCAGATAGTGCTGCGCCAGAAAGGCCTCCAGCACCCGCACCTCGATCGCCTGCACCAGGGCATCCGCCTCAGGCGACCCACCGCCCTGCGCGCGCTCATCACCGGCCTCGTCCACCTCATCCGGCGCCAACACATGGTCCTGCACGTGCACCGGGAAATGTGCCCGATCGCCCAGATGGCGGCCGCCCCGCACCATGGCCAGGTTCACACAGGCCCGTCCGCCGCTCACCTTCACGGCCAGCACGTCCACGTCCTTGTCCATCACCGTGTCCACCGACTGCTGGTGCAGCACGGTCGACAGCGCTGAGATCTGGTTGCGAAACTCCGCCGCTTTTTCGTACTCCATGCGCTCGGCGTGGGCCATCATCCGGTGCTGCAAATCGGCCATCACCGCCTCGGGCTCGCCCAGCAAGAAGCGCTCGGCCTGAGCCACGCTGTTGCGGTAGTCCTCGTCGCTCACCAGCCCCACGCACGGGCCGCTGCAACGCTTGATCTGGTAGAGCAGACACGGGCGCGTGCGGTGGTTGTAAACCGAATCCTCGCAGGTGCGGATCTGGAACACCTTCTGCAGCAACTGGATGGTTTCCTTCACCGCCCAGGCATTCGGAAAGGGGCCAAAGTAGCGATGCTTGCGGTCCACCGCGCCCCGGTAGTAGCTCATGCGCGGGAACGCGTGCGAGGCAATCTTCAAGTACGGATAGCTCTTGTCATCCCGAAACAGGATGTTGAAGCGCGGGTTGAGCGTCTTGATGAGGTTGTTTTCCAGCAGCAGCGCCTCGGCCTCGCTGCGCACCACGGTTGTCTCCATCCGCACGATCTTCGAGACCATGTGCCCGATGCGCGAACCGCCGTGGTTCTTGTGAAAGTAGCTCGACACCCGACGCTTGAGGTCGCGCGCCTTGCCCACGTACAACACATCGCCCTTGGCGTCGAAATAGCGATACACACCCGGCAAGGCGGGCAAGCTGCTCACCTCCTGCAGCAGGCGCGCCCAGATCAGCTCGCGCTCGCGCTCCAGGTCTGGCCCCGGTGGGGCGCCCTCGTTGGATGAATCCTGTACGTCAATCGGCTCACTCATGGGATGCGATTGTCCCCGAGCGCGCGCCCTCCACGCCCATGGGTTGCCATAATCCGCGCCATGCTGTGGGATCTTTTCTGTCGCGTCATCGACAACTTCGGTGACATGGGGGTGTGCTGGCGCCTGGCCTCAGACCTGGGCCAGCGCGGCCATCAGGTGCGCCTGTGGGTGGACGACGCCCGAGTTCTGCAATGGATGGCCCCACAGGTGAGCTGGAGCGCAGACGCCGACCTGGGCCTGCAGACGGGGCGCGGCCAGCCTGGCGTCACCGTCTGCCACTGGGCTGACGCCGAAGCCCTGCCGGACGCGCACCCTTTGACACCCGGCGATGTCGTCATCGAAGCCTTTGGTTGCAACTTGCCCGATGCCTTTGTCGCCCGCATGCAGCGGCCCATTCCGCCCCAGTGGGTGAACCTGGAATACCTCAGCGCCGAAGACTATGTCGAGCGCAGCCACGGCCTGCCCTCCCCCGTCTGGCACGGCCCCGGCGCCGGCTTGCGCAAGCGCTTTTTCTACCCTGGCTTCACGCCGGCTACGGGTGGCCTGCTGCGCGAACCCGACCTGCTTGCCCGCCGCGCCGCCTGGGACACCCCCGCACGCCAGGCGTGGCTGCACCGCCATGGCATCCCCTGGGCGCCCGGCGAGGGTGTCATGTCCATTTTTTGCTATGCGAACGCCCCGCTCGATGCCCTGCTGACGCAACTGGCAGCCAGCGTACAGGCCGACTCCCCCGTCACCCATTTGCTGCTGGCCCACGGCCACGCCACGGAACTCGGCCTCGCATGGCAGAGCGTCCATGCCCATGTCGCCGAACCGCCCCCACAGGCACCCGAGGTGACAGCCGGGGCGCCCCGTGCGCCACTGAGTGC
>JAGNPA010000347.1 GCA_017989885.1 Aquabacterium sp. | reverse complement strand
CCACGGCGCTGCGCGAACACGGTCAGCACCGGGGTGGAGATGTCGGTCGATGCCGGGGCGTAAAGAAAGTCGCGGTGGATGCGCTGCATCAGGTCGATGGCGGCCTCTGCCAGGGGCCGCTGATCCTGCAGCGAAGCCTCGGCATAGTCGCGCAACTCGGGCAGCATCGGCACATAGGGCGAGGCGTGCAGGTACTCGCTGGCGGGCTCGAAGGGAGCGTGAGAGCGGTAGCGCAGGCGCTCGCGCACCTCGGCGCAGGTCGGACCCTGGTGGGCGTGCAGATCGGCGTAACGCGCGCGCACCAGCACCTCACTGGTGGCCTTCACACGCAATGTACTGTGCGCGGCGCGCAAGGCAAAATGCGCCCGGCTGTTGCCGTAGCTGTCGATGCGGGTGTGCGACTGGGCCGGGGCAGGCTGCACGGCCATGTCGAACTGCCTCAATTGCTGACCAACGTCCGACAAGGGGCGCAGGCAGGCCACATGCAGCGCGTTCTCCACCGGGATGCTGTAGCGGTAGAGGGTTTCGTGCTCGACCCACAGACGGGCCCAGTCGGGCGTGGGGCTCGTCATGCACTCACCATCGAATCCGTGGACTCGGCGTGGGCAAAGTACAGGCGCCCCACCTCGTCAGACAGGCGCCAGCCTGCGTCCAGCAACTGATCGAGCAGGGCCAGCACGGCCCCATGCCCGCTCACCGGGTCACACAGCGACGCCAGGGTGGCCCCGACGCCGAGCGGTGGCAACAGCGCCAGCAGATCGCTCGGTGCCCCGGCACGCTCGGGCAGCTTGCCCAGCTCGGTGCGCAGGCGCCGCACCACGCAGGCCAGCGCGCGTGGGTTGGACTCGTCCATGACCAACAAGGCCACCAGAGCCGGCACCTCCAGACGGCGCTGGAAGCGCGCGCGGAAGGTGATGGTGCTGTCGAACATCTCCAGGGCCTGATCGAAGCCCTGCGGGTGCTGCAGCGCCCCGTTCAACCAGAAGGCTTTGAGGATGTGCACATGGCCGATCAAACGCTCCAGCAGGCGGCCGACCGTGAGCAAGCGCCAGCCGGCGTCACGGGTCATGCGGTCAGACTGCGCGCCGGTGACCGCACCCAGTTGCACGCTCAGGTGGGCCAGCGCATCCTGCACGGTGCTGACCCGTGCGGCCAGAGCGCCCGGGTCGATCTGGGCGCTGCGACCCAAGGCCTGCTGAAAATCGGTGGCCATCGCCCGCAACAAACGGGCGTGCGCGGGCGACAGGCGTTCGCGCAACGCCTGCGCGGTGCGCGTGAGCTCCGACAGGTTGAAGGCCAGGCTGTAGGCGCCCTGCCCGGCATGGGCGTCGCCCAGCACATCCAGGGCCACGCGCTCGAACACGCGGCCCAGCTTGTCCAGCGGCGGCGTGCCGTGAGGCACCATGCCGAACTGCACGCCCAGGGTTGACAGCGCCTGGAGCAGGCTCTGCTCGGGTTCATCGTCTTCGGCGCGCAGGCTGATGAGCCGCTCGGTGAGCCGCAACTGCTGTTCGCAGCGCTCGGTGTAGCGCCCCATCCAGAACAGGTTCTCGCCGGTGCGGCTGGCCACCGGGCTCTGCCGCTGCGCCAGCTCGTCCAGCTTGATGGACGTGGGCAGCATCGAGAACGCGTCCACCGGTTCGTTGCTGATCACCCAGGTGTCGAGCGAGCTGCCGCCCTGCTGCAAGGACACGGGGCCGTCGTCGCGGGTGGCAATGCGGCTCATGCCGCCGGGCAACACGTGCCAGCCACCTCGGCCATCGGACAAGGCGTAGACCCGCACCGAGGCACTGCGCAGGCTCAAGCCGCCCTCCGACCAGACCGGCGTCTGACCATAGGGGATGAAGGTCTGCACGGTGTGCGCGGCGGGGTCTTGCGCCACCGTCTCCTCCCAGGCGCGGACCTCTTGCGGGCTCAAGGTGAAGCCCAGCACGGTTTCCTGCTGCCGCTTGTGGCGCGCCGACAGCCCGCCGGGCGTGTCCAGCGCCGGGTAGGTGGGCCGGATGACCTGTTGGGCCAGTTGGGGACGCACCGCCGCCCAGGCCGAGGCCTCGCCGCACCACCAACTGGGCAGGGACGGCAGGATCAGATCCTCGCCCAGCAGGTGCTGGGACAAGGCGGGCAGAAAGCCATGCACGGCAGGCGACTCCAGGAACCCCGTCCCCAGCGCATTGGCCAGCACGACATTGCCGGCCCGCACCACCTGCGTCAGGCCGGGGATGCCCAGGGTCGAGTCGGTGCGCAGCTCCAGCGGGTCGCAGAAATCATCGTCCAGACGGCGCAGCAGGCCGTGGATGGGCGAGAGGCCCTGCACCGTCTTGAGGAACAGGCGGTCGTCACGCACGGTGAGGTCACAGCCCTCCACCAGGGGCAGGCCCAGGTAGCGCGCCAGGTAGGCATGCTCGAAATAAGTCTCGTTGTAAGGGCCGGGCGTCAGCAAGGCCAGGCTCGGTGTGTCACCTCCGGCGCAGGGCTGCGCCAGCGTGCTCATCGTGTCCAGCAGGCGGCGGTAGGTGCTGGCCAGATGCTGCACGTTCAGCGCCCGATACGCTTCGGGGAACAGGCGCGAGACGATCAGGCGGTTCTGCATGACGTAGCCCAGCCCCGAGGGGGCCTGGGTGCGTTGCCCCACCACCCACCAGGCGCCGTCGGGCCCGCGGGCCAGGTCGAACGCCACCACATGCAGGTAGACACCGCCCAGGGGCTGGGTGCCTTGCAGGCCGCGCAGGTATCCAGGGTGGCCCAGCACCAGGGCAGACGGCAGCATGGCCTCACGCAACAGGGTCTGCTCGCCATAGGTATCGACCAGGATGCGGTTGAGCAGGTCGGCGCGCTGGGCAATGCCGCGCTCCAGCCACGGCCACTCCTCGGGCGAGATCAGCAGGGGCAAGGCCTCCAGGGACCAGGGCCGACTGCTGCCCCCGGCCGCGTTGTAGACGTTG
>JAGNPA010000346.1 GCA_017989885.1 Aquabacterium sp. | reverse complement strand
CCAGCCTGAGCACCACGGTCGTGAGGCAGTCGATCTCGTCAAACGTGTTGTAGAACGCGAGCGATGGCCGCACCGTGGTCTCCACGCCAAAGCGGCGCAGGATGGGCTGCGCGCAGTGGTGGCCCGTGCGCACCGCAATGCCCTCTTGGTTGAGGGCCTTGCCCACCTCCTCGGTGGTGTAACCCGCGAGAACGAAGGACATCACGCTGGCCTTGTGGGCCGCCGTGCCGATCAGGCGCACGCCCCGGATGGCGCCGAGCTGCTGCATGCCGTACGCCAGCAGGTCGTGCTCGTACTGCGCAATGTTCTCGATGCCCACGTGGTTCACGTAGTCGATGGCCGCCCCCAGGCCCACGGCGTCGGCAATGTTGCCGGTGCCTGCCTCGAACTTGTTGGGAATGGGCTGGAACACCGTCTTCTCGAAGGTCACGTCGGCAATCATGTTGCCGCCGCCCTGCCAAGGGGGCATGTCCTCCAGCACCTCGCGCTTGCCCCACACCACGCCAATGCCGGTTGGCCCGAAGACCTTGTGGCCCGAGAACACGAAGAAGTCGGCGCCGATGTCCTGCACGTCCACCCGCATGTGCGAGATGGACTGCGCGCCATCGACCAGCGCCTTGGCCCCTGCGCGGTGCGCCAGGGCCACGATCTCCTTGACGGGTACCACCGTACCGAGCGCGTTCGACACCTGCGTGACGGACACGATCTTGGTGCGGTCGTTCAGGAGCTTCTGGTATTCATCCAGCAGCACCTGGCCCGAGTCGTCCACCGGGATCACGCGCAGCTTGGCGCCCTTGGCCGCCGCAAGCTGCTGCCAGGGCACGATGTTGGCGTGGTGCTCCAGGTGGCTGACGATGATCTCGTCGCCCTCGCCAATGTGCTGCGCGCCCCAGCTCTTGGCCACGAGGTTGATGGCCTCGGTGGTGCCACGCACAAAGATCACCTCGTTCACATCGGGCGCGTTGATGAATTGCTTCACGCGCTGGCGGGCGCCTTCGTAGGCGTCGGTGGCGCGTGCGGCCAGTTCATGGGCAGCGCGGTGGATGTTGGAGTTCTCGTGCTCATAGAAGTACGCGATGCGATCAATCACCGCCTTCGGCTTGTGCGTGGTGGCCGCGTTGTCGAACCACACCAGCTGGCGGCCGTTCACGCGCTCGGAGAGCACGGGAAAGTCGCGGCGAATGGCATGCACGTCAAACGGCGGATGCTGGCCCTGCCCGGCCAGGGGCACCGTGGCGTGCGGCGCGGGCTTGGCCGGGGTGACATAACCGCTGGGCAGCACCACCGCGTCGGCAAAGTAGAACTGCGGTGCTGCGCCGGGAGACGCCTGCGCCAAAGGTGCGGACGAGGGCGCAGGTGTGCCGCGCAGGTCCACCCCTTGCAGGTTGGCAAACGGCTGGCGGGCCAGTTCGGCGCTGACGCGCGTGGGGCCCAGCGCATTGCCGGGCGTGCCGCTGTGACCACCGGGCGAGGGCTGCCCGTGCTGGGGCGACAGGAAGTAGAACGGCGATGACGGCGATGTATTGGCTGCAGGGTGGCTGCCAGCCGATGCACCGCTGGCGCCCACCGCCTCGGGCACACCCAGCACGCCACTGCCAAACCGGGGCTCGTAGCCGGGCACGGCAGTGACCACGGTGTCGGGTACACCATTGGCGGCGGTGGCGTGGGGCAGCAGGGCCGGAGCCCTGTGCGCCAGCGACAGTACCGGCGTGGGCGAGGCAGGCGCCAGATTGGCGCCCGGCACCAGCCCTTGCGGGAACGGTGTGCCCGGCACGCTGGGCCCGAAGCCCGCAGGGCTGGCCAGTGGCGAGCCTGCAGGCGCGATGTTGACGGGCGCTTGCACACCGGCGGGACCGGGCGATGCCTGGGCAAAGCTCGGGACGGTGGCCGGTGGCGTCGATGGCAACCCCAGGCCAGCCACCGGGCTGGGAGGGTTGCCTGCGGGCAGCTGGGGCGTCTCGCCCGGCCGGGCCGAGAAGAACGCCGTGGCCATCTGGGCCAGAAGCGCCGGGCTGATCGGCGCCTCTGGCGCGTCAGGCACGCCCACAGAGGTGGAAGGAATGTTGCTCACTGCAGATTACTTGTAGGTGTCAGGGTAGTCGTGGTACTTGTTGACCTCGACGTCATCCAGCACGGCCAGCGCGTCGCTGGTCAGCACGGCGAGCGAGCAGTACAGCGAGATCAGGTACGACGCAATCGCGTGGTTGTTGATGCCCATGAAGCGCACCGACAGGCCTGGGCCCTGCTCGCCCGGCAGGCCCGGCTGAAAGAGGCCCACCACGCCCTGGCGCTTGTCGCCCACGCGCAGCAGCAGGATCTTGCTCTTGCCATCGGCCACGGGCACCTTGTCCGAAGGGATCAGCGGAATGCCGCGCCAGGTGATGAACTGCGAGCCGAACAGGCTCACGGTGGGGGGCGGCGTGCCACGGCGGGTGGCTTCGCGCCCGAAGGCGGCAATGGCCAGCGGGTGCGCCAGGAAGAACGCGGGCTCCTTCCAGACCTTGGTCAGCAGCTCGTCCAGGTCGTCCGGCGTGGGGGCGCCAGTGAGCGGGAAGATGCGCTGCTCTTCCGTCACCTGGGCCAGCAGGCCGTAGTCGGGGTGGTTGATGAGTTCGCTTTCCTGGTTTTCCTTGATCGTCTCGATCGTCAGGCGCAGCTGTTCCTTGATCTGGTCGTGCGGGCTGCTGTACAGGTCCGACACGCGGGTGTGCACGTCGAGCACGGTGCTCACGGCATTCAGGTGGTACTCGCGCGGGTTTTCCTCGTAGTCCACGAAGGTGCGCGGAAGCTGGTTCTCCGATTCCTTGGCGGTGCATGCCACCTTGATGGCCTCGGGGTTCTTGACCCGGTTCAGGCGGTAGATGCCCGCCTCCACCGGCACCCACTGCAGCAGGTGCGTCAGCCAGCGCGGGCTGATGGTGGAAAGCTGGGCAACGGTCTTGGTT
>JAGNPA010000345.1 GCA_017989885.1 Aquabacterium sp. | reverse complement strand
GATCAGCACCAGCAGGCGGCGCGGCGTACTGCGGCGCGCGCCCAGCACCTGCTGCAGCAGCGGCAACACAAAAGCTGCGGTCTTGCCCGAGCCGGTCTGCGCGAGACCGAGCACATCACGCCCCTGGAGGATGGCCGGGATGGCGGCCGTCTGGATGGGCGTGGGGTGCACGAAGCCCTGATCGGCGGCAACGCGCGCCAGGGGAGAGGTCAAACCAAGGGAAGCAAAGGGCATGGCGGCAGTGTAAAGGCGAGCGCCCCGGCATGACCCTGCGACAATCGGGGTTTTGCACCGCTTTGAGAGAGGAATTCACCATGTCCACCATCCCCGCCTGCCCCGTTTGCAGCATGGAGAACACCTACCAGGACGGTGACAACTACGTCTGCCCGGACTGCGCCCATGAATGGCCGATGGCCGCCCAGACCAAGGCCAGCGAAGAAGCCGAAGCCGACGCGGTCATCACCGACGCGCACGGCACCCCGCTGGCCGATGGCGATGCCGTCATCCTGATCAAGGACCTCAAGGTCAAAGGCTCCTCGCTGGTGCTCAAGAAGGGCACCAAGGTCAAGAGCATCCGCCTGGTGGGCGGCGACCACGACGTGGACTGCAAGATCGACGGCATCGGCAACATGTCGCTCAAGTCCGAGTTCCTCAAGAAGGCCTGAGGCCCACCCGAATTCGGGGCTTGGGTTACGGCGCCAGGCGCCGATAACTCAGGGAACACCGCTGACGACGCCCCGGAGGGCCCATGCCGAGCTACCCCGTCCCTGACAACGAAGTGCAACGCCTGCAGGCCGTGGCCGCCCTGGCGTTCGCGGCCGACACGCCCGACCCGGCTCTGGATGCGCTGGTGCGCGTGGCAGCCCAGGCCTTTGAGGTGCCCGCCGCCGTGATCAGCCTGATGCAGGCCGACCATCAGGTCTTTGTGGCCCGCGTGGGCGTGGACGTGTCGGAGCTGGCGCGCCACGAATCGCTGTGCAACCCGCTGCTGATGGCCCCGCAAACACCCTGGGTCGTTGAAGACCTGAGCGCCGACCCGCGTTACGCCGCGCACCCGCTGGTGCAAGGCGAGGCCGCGCTGCGCCTGTATGCCGGCGCAGCCCTGTGCGATGAACAGGGCTTGGCCCTGGGCACCCTGGTCTTGCTCGACACCCAGGCCTGGCCGACATGGACGGCCGCGCAGCGCCAGACCCTGCAGGACCTGGCCCTGATTGCCTCACGCACCTTGCAAACCGGGCGCCGCCTGCGCGAGTTGGCGCAACTGGCCGAGGTGGACACCCTCACCGGCCTGCGCCCCGCCGCCCACTTTCAGGCGATCCTGGAAGTGGAACTGGCCCACGCCATGCGCACCGGCGAGCCCTTCACCTTGCTGGAGCTGGAGCTGGACGGGCTGGATGTCATCCGCGAAGGCTTCGGCGTGGATGCCGCCGACACCGCCTTGCGCGAGACGGCCCAGCGTCTGGCCCATCAGGTACGCCTGGGCGATGTGCTGGCGCGCCTGGGGCCCGAGCGCTTCGGGGTGCTGATGCGTCACGGTGGGCACGAGGCCGCCGAAGGGCTGGCGCGGCGCGTCACCCAGGCCGTGGCCGCGCCGCTGGTGCTGCACAGTGGTGACGAGGTGGGCGTGGGCATCTCCGTGGGCATGGCCGCTTACTCGGATGCCACCGAGTCGCTGCGCCAACTGCAGTCCGAAGCGGCCTCAGCGCTGGGCGAAGCCCGGGCGCGCAACGCCCGACGCTGGCAGATGTTCGCCGTGACGCACTGAGCGCATCGAAGGCCCCACCTGCACCCCAGGCGCCTGGGGCCTCCCGTCAGGGCGTACCGCTGTCTTCGTGCTGCTTGTCGACCAGAGTCTGGCGGCTGCGGGCATTGATGAAGCGCAACTCGGCCAGGGCCGTGTCGATCTGGGCGCGCTTGGCCTCCAGCTCGGCAATGGCGGCGTCGGTTTTCTCGATGACATAGGTCAGCTGCTGGATGCGACCCTCGCCACGCTGGCCGTACATGTCCAGGTAATGCTTGATCTCGGACAGCGGTGTGCCCAGGGACTTGGCCCGCAGGATGCGCGTCAGGCGCGCCCGGTCGATCTTGTTGTAGACCCGCGTGCCGTTGATGCGCCGGGGCGCCAGCAAGCCCTTGGTCTCGTAAAAGCGCAGCGCCCGGGGCGAGACCTTGTAGAGCTCGCACACCTCGGCAATGCCCATCAGGGCATCGGCACTGCTGTCGTCCTCGTCGTCAAACGCCCACGACGGCGGCAGGCCGGCCTCGCGCTGCGCGAGTTCGGACGTCGATGCATTTTCAGCTTTGGCTTTCACAGGACCCACCACGACAAGAACACCCCACTTCGTTATGCCGGACGCCATGTTAATGGGCCAGGCCACACACCCTCATCCGCAACGGATGGCCGGGGCCTTGCAAGGGTAGCGACGCCCCTGCGGCCGAGAGCTAGGTAGTTTACCTAGTTAGCATTTGATTGACGTTAACGTCAAGCAACTCTACAGTGGACCCGTCTTCTCCTGACTGGTCACAAGATGCCTGCCCTGCGAACTGCCCTCAACACCAAGTCCCCCTCTTACCAGGCCAACGTCGACCGCATGACGGAACGCCTGGAACAGGTCCGCGCCCTGGAAACGCTGGTGCGCGATGGCTCTGCCGACAAACGTGCCAAGTTCGACCAGCGCGGGCAATTGCTGCCCCGTGAACGCGTGGCCCGCCTGCTTGACCGTGGCTCGCCCTTCCTCGAATTCAGCACCCTGGCCGGCCTGGGCATGCACGACGACGACGGCAAGAAGTCCGTCCTGGGCGGCGGCACCATCATCGGCGTGGGCATCGTGGCGGGCAAGCGCTGCCTGGTCACCGCCAGCGACTCGGCGCTCAAGGGCGGCACCATCTCGCCCATGGGCCTCAAGAAGGGCCTGCGCGCGCAAGAGATCGCCCGCGAGAACAAGCTGCCCCTGATC
>JAGNPA010000344.1 GCA_017989885.1 Aquabacterium sp. | reverse complement strand
TCGTGCTGCGCGTCATCCGGCTGCGAGCTGGCCTGATCGCCGCCCTCGGCCTTGCGGTGGGCCTTTTCGGCCTTCTTTTTCTTCTTTTCCAGCTCGCGCTGACGTTTTTCGAACGAATAGTTGGGTTTAGGTGGCACGCAGCTCTTTCAGATGGTCAATTCGCACACGATATCCCACTTGGGCCGAAACACCAACCTGATCTGCCCGGAATCTATGGGGAGAGGGTCCTTCCACGGGGCGATCACACCGCACCGTCAGGATCAGGCCCGGCGCCCATTTTCAAGAGGACACCGTCACAGATCAAGCCTTTTCAAGCAGAGGCGGCCAGCGCCTTTTCGATGTCGTCGATGAGCGATTTGGGCGCATCGGTCGGGGCGTAGCGGCCCAGCACCCGGCCATCGCGGCCGATCAGGAACTTGGTGAAATTCCATTTGATGGACTTGGTCCCCAGGATGCCGGGCGCCTCTTTGACCAGCCACTGGTACAGCGGGTGGGCCTGCGCGCCATTGACATCGACCTTGGCCATCATCGGAAAGCTCACGCCGTAGTTGAGCTGGCAGAACGACGCGATCTCGTCATTGGCGCCGGGGTCCTGCCCGCCGAACTGGTTGCACGGAAAGCCCAGCACGGCCAGCCCCTTCGGTCCGTGGCTCTGCCACAGCTTCTCCAGGCCCTCGAACTGGGGCGTGAAGCCGCATTTGCTCGCCGTGTTGACGATCAGCAGCACCTGGCCACGGTACTGGTCCAGCTTGACCGACTCGCCGTTGATGGTCTGCGCCTCGAAATCGTAAACAGTGCTCATGTGTCGTAACCCAACATTTTTTGACAAAGACCGTCAGGTTCACAGAAAGGAAAAGTCCGACTGGCGCACAGGGGATTCACTCCCCCCTCAGGGACGACCCATGTGGTCAAGGCGGGGCGATGCGCCTAGACTGACAGACTCGGTGACGCCGGCACTCGAATCGGCCACCCCATACAAACAGGTAGACCGAGGAGCCCCTCATGCAAGATGCCGACATCCGTGCCTCCGACCTGCCGGCGGGCACGGACACCCCCCCCCGACATACCGCGATCGCACGCCGCCCCTTACCGGCCGGCATCTCCGAGCAACTCAGCGACGAAGCGCCGCGCCTGCTTGACGAGCTGCACATGCGCGACGACACCCTGGCGCAGCAGGCCCAACTGGTCCGCCAGCTGCAGACCGCGCTGCAACGCGCGCAGAGCACCAACCAGGAACTCGCCCTGATCGCCGACCGCGTCAGCGACGCCATCCTGATCTGCGACATGCAGCGCTGCATCACCTGGGTGAACCCCGCTTTCACGCGCCTGACCGGCTTCACCCTCACCGAGTGTCATGGCCAGCAGCCCGAAGAATTGCTCAGCGGCCCCCACACCGACTCGGCCACCATCACCCACATCAACCAGGCCCTGGCCCTGGGCGACAGCATCGAACGGCTCGAAATCTGCCATCACCGCAAGGACGGCGAGCCCTTCTGGGTGGCCCGCTCGGTGCAACGCGTGATCGGGGCCGAGGGCCAAGTCAGCCACCACATCGAGGTGCTCAGCGATCTCAGCGACCGGCGCCGTGCCGAGGCCGAACACGCCCGTCGCCTCGAAGCCGAGGTGGCCCTGGCCAACAAGGCCGAGTTCCTCTCGCGCATGAGCCACAGCATGCGCTCCTCGCTCAACGCCATCCTGGGCTTCACCCAGTTGCTGGACATGAGCGTGGACGGTCTGCTGCCCGAGACCCAGCGCCGCCAGGTTGGTCACATCCACACCGCAGGGCAGCAACTGCTGGGCCTGCTCGACCAGGCCCTGGAGTACGCCCGACTTGAAAGTCGCCCGCTGAACCTGCGCCCGCAGCGCATCGAGCTGTCGGTGCTGCTGCGCGACATCCGCAACGAACTCGAAGGCGAGGCCCTGGCCCACGACATCAATGTGCTGATCGACGGTCCCGCCCTGACCCTGTGGGCCGATCCGCAGCACACCCGCGCCATCTTGCTCAACCTGCTGCGCAATGCCATCAAGTTCAGCCCCGGTGGCGCCTCGGTCTGGCTGCAGTCGCGCGCGGCGCCCAACGAGCGCGTGGCCCTCATCGAGGTGCGCGACCAGGGTTTCGGCATCGAGCCGGGCGATCAGGAGCGCATCTTCCAGCCCTTCGTCCAGCTCGATACCGTCAATGGCCGCAACCATGGCAATGGTCTGGGGCTGGCCGTCTCCCAGCGTCTGGCCGAGCTGATGCACGGGCGCATCGACGTGACCAGCACCCTCGGTCGCGGCAGCGTCTTCACCTTGCGCCTGCCCCTGGCCGAAAGCGCCGCCGCCACGCACACACCGGGCACCTCACACCCTGAGCCCGCCGTGATGTTGCCGCCGCTGCGCGTGGTGCACATCGAAGACAACGCGCTCAACCGCAGCCTGGTCGAGGCCCTGTTCGCGGCCTATCCGCAGGTCCACCTGCATTCGGCCGAGACCGCCGCCGAGGGGCAGGAAAGCATCGAGCGCCTGCGCCCCGACGTGGCCCTGGTCGACATCAACCTGCCCGATGGCAGTGGCCTGGACCTGTGCCGACGCGTGCGCGCCAACCCCACGCTCAAGCAACTGCCTTTGATTGCGCTGAGTGCCGACGCGCTGCCCGAGCACATCGCGCGTGCGCTGCAGACCGGCTTCAACCACTACCTGGTCAAGCCACTGCAGATCCAGCGCCTGCTGTCCATCCTGGCGACGCTGCCCAGCACACAGGCGGCCCCGCCCACGGCCTGAGGCCGACCGGCCACCGCCTGAGCTGAGGGGGTTAGCTGGTCGGTGGGCGCAGCCGCAGATGCGTCCAGCGCAGCAGGTCCTGCCACATCTTGCGCATTTCTTTTTCTTGCGGGGTGCGCAAGGCGCTGGGCAGCTCGATGGTGACCACCGGCACTTTCTTGTGCACGCCGCCATAGTTGCCCAGGCTGCCCGGGAAGATGCC
>JAGNPA010000052.1 GCA_017989885.1 Aquabacterium sp. | reverse complement strand
GATCTGCAAGGGGTGGGGCTTGATTACAAGGAGTTGCCGCGAGATGTGAAACCGGGCGACACGCTTTTGCTCAACGACGGGCTGATTGTGCTGACCGTCGAGGCGGTCAAGGGTGAGGCGGTGCACACGGTGGTGAAGCTCGGCGGTGAGCTGTCCAACAACAAGGGCATCAACAAGCAGGGGGGCGGTTTGACGGCGCCGGCCTTGACGGCCAAGGACATGGACGACATCAAGACGGCGGCAAGCTTTCAGTGCGATTACATCGCCGTGTCGTTTCCGAAGAGTGCGACGGACATGGAGATGGCGCGCCAGTTGTGCAATGTGGCGGGGGAGCCCTGGAAGCACCGCCCGGCCCTGATTGCGAAGATCGAGCGCAGCGAGGCCATTCCGAATCTGGAAAGCATCCTGAAGGCGTCGGACGGGATCATGGTGGCGCGTGGGGACCTGGCCGTCGAAGTGGGCAATGCGACGGTGCCCGCCCTGCAAAAGCGCATGATCAAGATGGCGCGTGAGATGGACAAGGTGGTGATCACCGCGACGCAGATGATGGAGTCGATGATCGTCAACCCCGTGCCGACGCGCGCGGAGGTGTCGGACGTGGCCAATGCGGTGCTGGACGGGACCGATGCCGTGATGCTGAGTGCCGAGACGGCTGCGGGCAAGTATCCCGTCGAGACGGTGGCGCAGATGGCCAACATCGTGCAGGAGGCCGAGCACGCCGAGGAAGTGTCGCTGGACGCGGATTTCACCAACAAGACCTTTGGTCGCATCGATCAGTCGATCGCGATGGGGGCGCTGTTCACGGCCTATCACCTGGGCTGCAAGGCCATCATCGCGTTGACCGAGTCTGGCTCGACCGCCTTGTGGATGAGCCGCCATCGCATCCATGTGCCGATTTTTGCGTTGACGGCGCGGGACATTGCGCAGCGCAAGATGGCCTTGTTCCGCAATGTGCACCCGCTGCTGGTGCCCAGCTATGCCGATCGGGACGAGGCCTTGCGCCAGGCCGAGACCTTTTTGGTGGAGCGCGGGCTGCTGCGCCCGGGCGATACCTATGCCATCACCTGCGGGGAGCCGATGGGCACGCCAGGGGGCACCAACATGCTCAAAGTCTGCGCGGTGCACTGAGAAGCCCGGCAAAAGCCTCGGCGTTCGCTTCGGGGGCTTGGGGCGAGGCGCGGCTCTCGGTAGAATCTCGCACAGTTTGAGACGCGCGTGCGCGCGTCTTCTGTTTTGCTCACACCGCTATTGGGGAACTCATGGCACTCGTCTCGATGCGTCAGCTGCTGGATCACGCTGCTGAAAACAACTACGGCATTCCGGCGTTCAACGTCAACAACCTGGAGCAGGTTCAGGCCGTGATGGCTGCGGCGGATGAGGTCGGTGCCCCGGTGATCCTGCAGGCGTCGGCCGGTGCGCGCAAGTACGCCGGAGAGTCCTTCATCAAGCACCTGATCCAGGCGGCTGTGGAAGCGTATCCGCACATTCCGCTGGTGATGCACCAGGACCACGGCACGTCGCCCAAGATTTGCCAAGGCGCCATCGATCTGGGCTTTGGCTCGGTGATGATGGACGGCTCGCTGATGGAAGACGGCAAGACCCCGGCCTCCTTTGACTACAACGTCGACGTGACGCGCAAGGTGGTCGAGATGGCCCACAAGGTGGGTGTGACCGTGGAAGGCGAGCTGGGCTGCCTGGGCAACCTGGAAACTGGTGACGCTGGCGAAGAAGACGGCATCGGCGCTGATTGCAAGCTGGACCACAGCCAGATGCTGACCGATCCGGAAGAAGCCGCTGTGTTCGTGAAGGCCACCCAACTGGATGCGTTGGCGATCGCCATCGGCACCAGCCATGGTGCCTACAAGTTCTCGCGCAAGCCCACGGGCGACATCCTGGCGATCTCGCGGGTGAAGGAAATCCACGCGCGCATTCCCAACACCCACCTGGTGATGCACGGTTCGTCGTCGGTGCCGCAAGAGTTGCTGGCGATCATCAACCAGTACGGCGGCAAGATGAAGGAAACCTACGGCGTGCCGGTCGAGGAAATCCAGGAAGCCATCAAGTACGGCGTGCGCAAGATCAACATCGACACCGACATTCGTCTGGCGATGACCGGTGCCGTGCGCAAGTTCATGTTCGAGAACCCGGACAAGTTTGACGCCCGCGAGTGGCTCAAGCCTGCGCGTGAAGCTGCCAAGCAGGTCTGCAAGCAGCGTTATCTGGAGTTCGGGTGCGAAGGCCAGGGCGGCAAGATCAAGCCGGTGAGCCTGGTGGACATCGCTGCGGCGTACGCCAGCGGCAAGCTGGCTCAGGTCGTGTCTTGATTGATGCGGACTGAGCACTGACAGCCGACCGAGCGGTCGGGTGTGACGACAACCGGCGCGGGCGTGAGCCTTCGCCGGTTTTGTTTTTCATGGGTCGTCCGAGGCGGGGGCCGCGCGGGGATACGGGTTTGTGGTGGTTCGTGTCCTGGCGCTCTGGCTTTAAGCTGAGCGTTTGTCTCACAGGCTCTTCGGAGTGTTGCCATGCTCAAGCTATACGGATTCCCGCTGTCCAACTACTACAACAAGGTCAAGCTGGTCTTGCTGGAAAAAGGCATTCCGTTCGAGGAGGTGCATGCGCCGGTCGGGCCTGGCAGCGATCCTGAGGCGCATGCCGACAAATCGCCGCTCGGCAAGGTGCCTTACATCGAGACCGAGCAGGGTTTTCTGTGTGAAAGCCAGGTCATCGTGGATTACATCGAGGCGCGCTGGCCCAGCCCGGCATTGATCCCGGCGGATCCGTGGCAGGCCGCCAAGGTGCGCGAGTTGATCACGTACTGCGATCTGCACGTGGAGTTGTGCGCGCGCCAGTTGTATGCGCAGGCCTTCTTTGGCGGCACCTTGTCGGAGAAGTTCGTGGCGCGGGTCAAGAAGGACCTGGCCCGCAACTTGGTGGCGTTCCGTGAACTGGCGACGTTTGCGCCGTATGCCGCGGGCGAGACGTTCACGATGGCGGACTGTGCGGTGTACACGAGCTTGCCGCTGGCCGCCTTGGCCAGCAAGCTGGTGTGTGGCGAGGATCTGGTGGCGGCCGCCGGCATTGACTGGAAGAGCTATGTGAAGTTGGTCGAGCAGCGCCCGACGGCTCAGAAGGTGGCGGCCGATCGCAAGGCCGATCAATTGAAGCGGATGGGCTGAGTGCGCGGCGGTGCGGTGCGGTGCCGCGCTGTGCCGCACTGTGCGAGAGGGTCGGGAGGCGGCACAATATCGCTTTGCCGATTTCAGTGACGCCGTCGCCGGTGTCACGCTTGACCAGGTGACCGCCTCATGACCTCCGCCCTGCATACCTCTGCCCTGACTTCTCTGCCCCTGCTTGCCCGTGGCAAGGTGCGCGACAACTATGCCGTGGGCGATGACCGCATCCTGATGGTGGCCTCGGACCGCATCAGTGCGTTTGACGTGATCATGGGCGAGCCGATTCCGGGCAAGGGCGCGCTGCTGACCAAGATGGCGCTGTTCTGGTTCGAATTGCTCAAGGATGTGGCCCCGAACCACCTGACGGGGGAAGACCCCTGCAGCGTGGTCAAGCCTGAGGAGCGTCGCCAGGTGGAGGGCCGCTCGATGCTGGTCAAGAAGCTCAAGCCCTTGCCTGTGGAGGCCGTGGTGCGCGGCTACCTGGCCGGCAGCGGCTGGAAGGAATACCAGGACAACGGCGAGGTGTGTGGTGTGAAGCTGCCAGCTGGTTTGAAGAACGCCAGCAAGCTGCCCGAGCCCATTTTCACGCCGGCCACCAAGGCCGAAATGGGTGACCATGACGAGAACATCAGCTACGACAAGATGGTGGAGATCATCGGGGCGGATCTGGCTGCGCAGGTGCGCGACCTGGCCATCCAGCTGTACAAGACGGCGGCCGACTACGCGCTGACCAAGGGCATCATCATTGCCGACACCAAGTTCGAGTTCGGCCTGGACGAGCACGGCACGCTGACCGTGATGGACGAGGTGCTGACGCCCGATTCATCGCGTTTCTGGCCGGTGGAAGGCTATGAGCAGGCCTTCCAGGCTGGCGCCAACCCGCCCAGCTACGACAAGCAGTTCGTGCGCGACTGGCTGGAGCAGGCCACGGTCAATGGCCAGCCCTGGAACAAGACCGCGCCGTCGCCGGCCTTGCCGCAGGATGTGATCGAGAAGACCGCAGCGAAGTACCAGGAAGCCCTGGTGCGCCTGACCGGTCAGGCCTGATCGTCTTCGGGCTGGGACTGGTTGTCCCAGGCGTCCAGCGGGACGTCGGGGGCAGCTTGGGCGGCCGCGAGTGCCTCGGCCACTTCGGGGGAGGCGGCCCAGCCGTGCAGCACTTCGGCCACATCGCCCACGCCACTCTTGTTGAGTGATGAGAACAGGGTGATGTTGACGTCGGACTCGTCGGTGACCAGGTCGGCGAGCACCTCTTGCGCTTTGCGCAGGGATTCGGCCTGTTCCTTTCGGTTGAGCTTGTCGGCCTTGGTCAGCAGGACCAGCAGTTTGACCTCGCCGCTGCGCACACGCGGGGTGACGAACTCCAGCAGTTGCCGGTCGAGCTCGGTCAGACCGTGGCGTGAATCCACCATCTGGACGACGGCGCTCAGGTTGCGGCGCACTTCGAGGTAGCTGGCCATGACCTCCTGCCAGCGCAGTTTGGCCGAGCGCTCGACGGCGGCGTAGCCATAGCCGGGCAGGTCGGTCCAGAGCTGGTTGGGCGCGGCCTTGGGGCCCAGGTGGAACAGGTTGATGTGCTGCGTGCGCCCAGGGGTCTTGGAGGCGTAGGCGAGCTGGCGCTGTTGGGCCAAGGTGTTGATGGCGGTGGACTTGCCGGCGTTGGAGCGCCCGACAAAAGCGACCTCGGGCAACTCGCTCACGGGCACTTGGTGCAGTTGTGCGGCCGTGATGTAGAAGCGGGCCGTGTGGGCCCAGGCGAGGGCGTCTTTGGCAGGGTGGCGAGCCAGATCGTGGGTGGGCACACGGGCCGGAGTGGCGGCATTTTGTGGGCCATTGGCCGTCTTGGTGGGGGCCTGTTTGGCCGAGCCGGGGCGATTGGGTGTGTGACGGGTCATAGGGCATTGTAAAATCTCTCGATTGATCTGCCTAAAGCTGATTGCTGACCCCGTGGAAACACAGGTGAAAGCGCTGTCAGCCGCCGGTTTCACCCCACAGCCAACTCACCGCCCCTACGCCATGAAGCGCTTCTCGAACCTGATTGCCCTTGCCTCGGTGGCCCTGTCCTTGTCCGGCCTGGCCCATGGCGCCGACCCCAAAGCCGCCAAGCCCAATCTGGCTGCGGGCGAAGCCAAGGCCACGGCCGTGTGCGCCGCCTGCCACTCGGTGGATGGTTCGCGCGGTCTGCCTGCCTACCCGATCCTGCAGGGGCAGCACCCCGAGTACCTGGTCAAGCAGTTGGTCGAGTTCAAGGAAGGCAAGCGCAAGAACGCCATCATGGCGGGCATGGCGGCGCCCCTGACGGCCGAAGAAATGCGCGATGTGTCGGCCTTTTACGCCAGCAAGAAGGCGCCTGCGGGCACCGCCAAGAACAAGGACCTGGTGGCCATCGGTGAAAAGATTTACCGCGGTGGCATCGCCAAGAAGGGCGTTGCCGCTTGTGCCAGCTGCCACAGCCCCAACGGTGCCGGCCTGCCCGTGCAGTACCCGCGTCTGGGCGGCCAGCACAGCGACTACACCAAGTCGCAGTTGGTGGCGTTCCGCCAGGGCGAGCGTGGCAACAGCGTTCAGATGACGGCCATTGCCGCCAACCTGAGCGACAAGGAAATCGAAGCGCTGTCCGACTACATCGCCGGTCTGCGCTGAGCGCCATGCGGGCGTGCTTGGCGTGATGTGCCGAGGCGCCGGTCGTGACGTGAGGAATGGTGCTCACCATGCCCAGGCGGGATCCCGGATGCGGGGTGCCCGCCTTTTGTTTTGTGTGCCCTGGGCGGGCACATGCCCCCACGACGACGTGGTGACGGGTGTTGTCGCTATAGTCCGCCACGGTTCTGTCTGACTTTATGACTGCTCAAGCCCTTCCTTCCCCTGTGCCGGCGCGCCATTCGCGACGCCGTGAACTGCTGGATCTGCTCGCGTCGATGCGCTTTGCGATCGCGCTGCTGACGGTGATCTGCATTGCCTCGGCCATCGGGACGGTGGTCAAGCAGGGCGAGCCGATGGTCAATTACGTGGACCAGTTCGGGCCGTTCTGGGCCGAGGCCTTTGGCGCCCTCGGTTTGTATCGCATTTACAGCTCGGCCTGGTTTCTGGTGATCCTGGCCTTTCTGGTGATCTCGACCAGCTTGTGCATTGCGCGCAACACCCCCAAGATTCTGGCGGACTGGCGAACGCACAAGGAAGGCATCCGCGAGCGGGCCTTGCAGGCTTTCCACCACAAGGCGGCCGGTCAACTGGCTGAGCCAGTGAACGTGGTTGAGGGCAAGGTGCTGCAGACGCTGCAAGCGCAGGGCTGGTCGATCAAGACGCAACAGCGCGACGCCTCAAAGCAGGGCGAGGCTGGGGTGATGATCGCGGCCCGTCTGGGCAAGGCCAACAAGGTGGGTTACATCGCCGCGCACACGGCCATCGTGCTGGTGTGCCTGGGGGGCTTGTTCGACGGGGACCTGGTGGTCAAGGTGCAGGCCTGGGCGCAGGATCTGCAACCGTTTCGGGGTGGCACGGAGCTGGCCAACAGCCGGCTGAGCGAGCGCAATCCGGCGTACCGGGCGCAGTTGTTTGTCTCCGAAGGCCAGCGCACCAATGCCTCGGTGATTCACCTGGAGCAGGGCATGCTGGTGCAGCCGCTGCCGTTCGAGATCGAGCTCAAGAAGTTTGTGGTGGAGTACTACGAGACGGGCATGCCCAAGCGCTTTGCCAGTGACATCGTGATCCACGATCCGCGAGAAAAGGTGGCCAAGCCTTTCACGATCGAGGTGAACCACCCGGTGGTGTACGACGGCGTGACAATCTTCCAGTCCAGCTTTGAAGATGGCGGCTCGCTGGTGAAGTTGCGTCCGCTGTATCTGGACCGGGCGGGCGGCCGCAGTGGGCCGGAGGTGCTGGACGCGACCGTGGGCGGCTCGGTGGCGGCCTTGCCGGCCGACTGGCTGACTCAGGGGGCCAGCCCCTTGCAGCTGGAGGTGACGGGGCTGCGCGTGATCAACGTCGAGAACCTGGCCGATGCACAGAGCGCGGCGCCGGCGGCGGCCGCAACCGATGTGCGCGGGGTGAACCTGTCGGACCTGAGCAAGCACCTGGGCTCGGGTGCCCGGCCGGGCGGCAACAAGCAACTGGTCAACATTGGACCTTCGGTGACCTACAAGCTGCGCGACGCGGCCGGGCAGGCGCGGGAGTATCAGAACTTCATGGTGCCCGTGGAGCTGGATGGGTACCGGATGTTCCTGCTGGGGGTGCGCGACACGCCCGCTGAATCCTACCGCTACCTGCGGGTGCCGGCTGACGAGGCGATGAGCCTGCAAGGCTGGTTGCGTTTGCGTCAGGCGCTCAACGACAAGGTGCTGCGGGACGAGGCGGCGCGTCGGTTTGGTGAGGCGTCGGGGCCGGTGGACCGAGCCGAGGTGCGCGAGCAGCTGACCGTGTCGGCCCAGCGTTCGCTGGACCTGTTTGCCGGGGCAGTGGCGCTGGAGACGGCGGCGGGGCAGCCCGCGAGCGATGTGCCGAATGGCGGGCTGATGGCGCTGTCGCGCTTCATCGAGCAGGTGGTGCCGCCCGCGCAGCGCGAGCAGACCTCGGGCACGCTGATCCGCATCCTCAACGGGGCTTTGTTCGAGCTGTACAACCTGAGCCGCACGAAGGCGGGCTTGCCGGCGCAGTCGATCGACGATCCGGCCGTGCAGGCGTTCATGAGCCGCGCGGTGCTGTCGCTGTCGGATGCCATGCTGTACCCCGTGCCGGTGGTGTTCATGCTCGACAGCTTCGAGCAGCGCCAGGCCAGTGTGTTCCAGGTGACCCGTACCCCCGGTCGCAATGTGGTGTATCTGGGTTGCGTGCTGCTGATCATCGGTGTCTTTGCGATGCTTTACATCCGCGACCGACGCTTGTGGGTGTGGCTCCAGCAAGATGCTGGGGGCGGCACCCGGGTGCAGATGGCTTTGTCGTCTACCCGGCAGACGCTGGACACCGACCGAGAATTTGACCGCCTGCGCCAGACGGTGCTGGGCGAGGCGCCGAACGACCTGACGGCGCCGACTGCCAAGGAAAGCTGATCTTCATGAGCACTTCGAGTTCTGCCAGCGCTGCGCTGGCTCCGGCGGGCGGCCTGCGCCGCCCGGTCACCGACTGGCTGTTTGCCGTGTTGACGCTGGCGCTGGGCGCCTGGGGCTTTGCGGCCTACGGCGTAGCCATGGATGGCTACGAGAAGGCCATTTTGGCGGCGGCCGTGCCCAGCGTGATCGCGATGGGCTGGTTCTGGCGGCCCTTGCGCCTGTTGTTGGTGCTGGTGGGGCTGGCCACCTGGGGTGCCATGACCTTGTACCAGCAGCACACCGATGCCCACGGAGCGGACCTGGCTTATGCCGATCAGGTGTTCTGGCTCAAGTACTTTTTGTCGAGCCAGAGCGCGATCTTGTGGATGAGCGTGCTGTTCTTCATGAGCACGGCGTTTTACTGGATTGGCCTGGTGGCACGCAGCGCCACGGCCACCAAGCTTGGCTCGCGCTTGACTTGGGCAGGGATCTTCATGGCGCTGGTGGGCACGCTGGTGCGCTGGTTCGAGAGCCATCAAATCGCCCCGGACATCGGCCACATCCCGGTGAGCAACCTCTATGAGGTGTTCGTGCTGTTTGCCTGGCTGACGGCGGCGTACTGGTTGTACTACGAAGATCGCTTTGCCCGCATGGGGCGTGATCTGGGCTCGCTGGGCGCGTTTGTGATGTTGGTGGTGAGTGCGGCGGTGGGCTTTTTGCTGTGGTACGCGCTGGAGCGTGGCGCCCATGAGATTCAACCG
>JAGNPA010000051.1 GCA_017989885.1 Aquabacterium sp. | reverse complement strand
GCACCACTGGGTGGCTGTACCCACCCTGCCCTTGCGCCAGCGAGGTCATGTCCATCTGACCCGTTTCGATCTCGTGGATGATGCCGTCGATGGACAGCTCATAGCCGTAGAACTGGTCGATAGCAGCCAGCACGTCGGCCGCACCGGCCAGTCGCCACTCAATCGACACGCCCAGCCCGACGTGGGCACGAATCTGGTCGCCCGCAATGATGTCGTTAGGCTTGGGACTGGCGAGCACGAGCTTTTGCGTCTCGGGCTGATAGGACACCGGGAATGCCTGAAAGCGCAAGGCCATCGCCTTGGGTAACCTTGCCAGGGCTTCTGGATCGGCCAGCACGGACTGCAGCTGGATGGTCTGCTGCCCGAGGGTCTGGCCCAGCGCTTCGCGCATGGCCTCTTCGGTGACGAAGCCCAGGGCGATCAGCGCATCGCCCAGTTGCTTGCCGGTTTTCTTTTGCTCCAGCAAGCCGATCTGGATCTGATCGGAGGACACCAGCCCCATTTGCAGGAGCCGGTCCCCCAGTCGAACGGGCGGCTTGCCAGCCGGTGTGGCTGAGGTTGCGGTGGGTGCTGCGTTCATCGTGCCGCCACCCCTTGCAATTCTGCAATGCGGCGCTCGAGGGCTTGCGCTGACACACCTGCTGCCCCCAACTGCAGGGTGTAGCGGTACATCTGCAAGGCATCGTCGTAGCGGCGCGCCTGATCGAGGGCCACAGCCAGGTTGTAAGCATGGGGCGCACTGTCGGGGGCCAGAGATTGGGCCAGCGTCAACGGCCCCAGGGCTTGAGCCCAACGTCCCTGTCTACCCAGCAAGTTACCGAGGGCGGCCTGAGCGGCTGCATCACGCGGGCGAGACTGTACCCACTCCTGCAGGCGGCTTTCGGCCGTGTCCGGATCAGACTCGGACAGAATCGCCAACATCCCGGTGCGCGCGGTTTCATTGTCGGGCCACATCTGAAGGCTGCGCTGATAGGCCAGCCAAGCGGCTTCGAGTTGCCGCTGGCGGTGCAAGGACACGGCCAGCCCCAGCGTGGCGTCTGGGTCGTCAGGCCTGCTTGCAAGCACCTGCTGATACAGCGTTTGCGCACGTGCGGCCTCACCTTGCCGCAAGGCAGACCAGGCGATTTGCAATTGCGACTGTGTTTGCGAACGTACCAGTTGCGCGGGGCGGTCGCCGGTTTCAAGCTGTCGTGCGGGTGCGGGTGCGGCACGAGCCACTGACGGGGCAGGTGTGGATGTGGATGCGGTCGATGATGTCGGCGTGCGTTGCGAGGCGCGCTTGGCGGCCGTTGCTGTCGGTGATGCCGCGGCGACAGGCGTGACCGAACCGATGTCAGACGGGCGTGCGGCGGTTGCCACCGTGTCAGCAGGCGCCTCAGTTTCCACCATGGTCTCGCCAGGCACGGCCGCTGACGCACTTTCCTGCATCATGACCACCTCGTCTTGACCCGCTGCGGCAGAAGGCTGTGCTTCTGCGGCGGGGGTGAGTCCGGGTGTTTGTGTGGCCTGCCAGTATTGCCAGGCCATCGACGTCAAACCAGCCAGAGCCACACCAATCACCAAGCTCCACAGCAGGCGACGTCCACGACTGCCCTCGCCCTGCGCTTGTGGCAGGCGCTGAGTGGCCGCGGCACCTGCCCCACCCAGCATGGCCTGCGCGGCCTCGCGAGCGGTGACCTGCGATCTGGGCTCTCCCCCTGTGCCCAATGGCATGGCAGGGACGGATGGCGCCGGCGAAGCGGCGGCCGCAGTGGCCTGACCCGCAGTAGTCCCGGCGGTGAAGGACGCAGATGGCTGCGGGGATGCAGATGGCTTCAGCGGTTCAGTCGGAGCCGGGGGCTCAGCTGGCACAGAGGGCGGTGCCTGCGTGACGGTCACGGGCGCAGGCGTTGCGACAGGCTCGGCAAGATGCTCGGGTGAACGGGCCGGCTCAGGGGGGGCGTCACAAATGGGGTCGAGCGTCAACTCCAGCGACGGGCTGTCCTGTGCCTGCTTGGGGGCGTCGGGCAGCGGCGCATCAAGGGGCGTCACGTCGAGCGGCGGTAGGTCGGTCGGGACCGACGCCTGGGCCTTGGACTTGTTCTGACTGCGCTGCAGGGCATCCAACAAAAGACTCATGGCTGACCTCCGCCAGAGGTGTCAGGTGCTGCGGGGGCAAGGCGCATGCGATCGGGCATGGGACGCAGGGCTTCGCTGAGGTGAGGCTCAAAAGATTGGAGATCACCCGTCAGGCTGGCGCTGGTCACCACCGTCGGACGCAGGAAAATCACCAGCTCGCTCTTGTTGCTCGATTTCTTCTTGTACTTGAACAACTCGCCC
This sequence comes from Aquabacterium sp., assembly GCA_017989885.1. Lineage (GTDB taxonomy): Bacteria > Pseudomonadota > Gammaproteobacteria > Burkholderiales > Burkholderiaceae_C > Aquabacterium. The sequence goes on along the minus strand of JAGNPA010000051.1, from coordinate 6,653 downwards.
AGCCCCGGCACATTGCCTACGCCCGGTGTCTGATCCGTGCTCCCTGATACGTCGTCACGCATCAAACCGCCGAGCACCGCGGTGTCACCCGAGCGAACCTTGATGACCGACTCCATCTCGCGTGTCTGGATCTGGGGAATACGGCTGGAAATCTCAGAGAGATTGACCCCATCGTTGCGGGCCTGGGACAGGAAGATCGGCACAGCTGGATCTTCCACATAGCTCACCACGCGTGACAGCGTGGGCCGCAGAATCAGCGTGACCTCATCGCCCTCACCTACCTGGGGCATCACGCTCATGACCAGTCCGACCGACACATTGTTGGGTGTGGACGTGATGGTGAACGTGGGCGGCGAGCCTGACGTGCCGGGCGTGTAATTACCCGTCAGCGTGAAATACACCAGATCCTCGGTGACCTTGAGCATCGCCGCCTGGTTGTTGAGGGCGCTGATCTTGGGGCTGGAGAGCACTTTGGTGTTGCCGAACGACTCCAGCAGCCGCAAGGCCGCAAAAATCTGTGTGGTGACATTGCCCACGCGCGATGGCGTGTAGTTCAGCATGCTGGGAATGACACCGCTGACAGGTACGCCCGAAGGCATCGCGGTGCCAGCCGGTCCAATCTGCAGCAATGGCACGCCCTTGCGGACGATGGACCAGTTGATGCCCTGCTGATACTCGTCAGAGAGGTTGACCTCGACGATGGTCGCTTCGATCATCACCTGGCGCCCCGCACTCTTCATGACACGGTCGATGAACTCACGCACCCGCATGTGCTGACGGAACGTGGCACGCACTGACACGACGCCAGACTCCGGGTTGGCAATCACCGAGGCCGACTCCCGAAAACGCACAGGGGCCGCCGTCGGGGCAACAGGGACTGGGGCCGCACCGCCAGGCGTGACTGCGGAAACCAGCACCTGCGCAACTTGAGCTGCGGCAGCTGAGGCGGGTGCAGCAACGGCAGGCGTGGCTGCTTGTGCCCCCTCCTCTGGCATGACCTTATCGGTCTCGCGCAGCAGGTCGCGGAGATTCTGGGTCAGAGTCTCCCAGAAACGGTTGCTGGAGGTGTTGCTCAGTGCGGTGCTGGAGCTGTTGCTGGTGCCGCCCCGACTTGACTGGGAGATGCTGGTGCTGGCCCCGATTTCGCTGCGCGCCTCGCGTGCCACGTTGAGGTAGTCAATCCGATAGTGCTTGAGCACAGGCGCATCCGGCATGACAAACAGGTTGCGGCCCTCCATCTCATAGCGCATGTTGGCCTGCACGGCTGCGCGGTCGAGAATCTCGGTCACCGTCTGGTCAATCGCGTTCATGCTGACTGTGCCGGTCAGGTCAGGGTGGATGTCGAGATTGAGCCGGGCATCGCGAGCGATGGCAAACAGCAAACTGCGGATGTCGACGTTGTGCACGCTGACGGAGAACACTTCGGCCTTGGCCCGTCCACTGCTCGGCGGGGGCGGCAGCAGCGGTGTGTTGACCAGCGCGGGCGGCGTACCAGGCGCAGCTGTGGGTGGCCGCAGATGCCCGGCGTTGGGTTCGGGCTGCCTGATTGCGCAAGCACCCAAGCCAACGGCCAGAAGCAGCACCAGGGGTTTACATCGGGCCATCGAGAACATGTTGGTGGTCTGGGTCAAACGCATCATGACGGCATCCGCTCCGGGTAAGCCTCTGTACGCAGGCGAACCAGGGATCGCGGCAGAGGTTTGTAGGTTTTAAGTGAGGCAGGCCATTCTTGCAGGCTTTGCATGGCCGATGAGCTGTCCGTGTACCGTCCTGCATACACGGCCCAGACGTTCACCGCAATTCCCGTTGATTTGGCAAGATAAACCCGGTCTTGCAACCAGACTTCAACACCCGCATCTTTGATCTGCTGCGCCAGACGCCGCGCACCTGCTGCGTTGTCAGCCAATGCCACCTGCACCACCCAGAAGTTCTGCGCGGGGTCGTCAAACACTGCGCGGGTGCGCAGCAAGGTGTCGCGCAAATCGGGCGACACCGCTTCATAGCGACGCTGCAGATCGGACGTGACCGGGACACGGTCTGGGTCAGCTCGGAGGGCCGACGGCACAGGGTGGCTTGCAGTCGCAGACAGAGTGGCAAATGTGGGTGCAGATGTGGGTGCAGCGATGGCACGCTCAGCAGCGGTGGCCGTGCGCTGGCCCAGCCCGTAGCCGACTGCCCCGCCAACGCCCAAGCCCAGGGTCGCCAGGGCACCCAGCGCCAACCAGAACGACGGGTGATGCCTTGCGTTATTCATGGCACCCGCCCGCTTCATCCCCGCACCTTGAAACTCTGCCACTGCCAGGCGCACATGCTCTCGTCCGATCTGTCGAGAGCCTTGTGCAAACGCTGCCAGCAAGGCCTTGTCGGCCAGCAGGTGGAGGGCGCGGATACGTCCCCCCGAAGCATCGGTGAGTTGCTTCATGGCGCGCGGCTCAAACAAAGCGCCCCCCTGCCACCCCGCGCGACGCAAGCGATGTTCGATGTAGGCTGCCGCATCAGGGCCATTGAGGGGCTGCAACTCGAAACGGTGCACCACGCGGTCGCGCACCTGACGCAACTTCGGCAAGGCCAGAAGCTCATCGAGTTCGGGCTGACCGAACAGCACGATTTGCAGCAGCTTGTGCTGAGCCGTTTCGAGGTTGGACAGCAGTTTGATCTCTTCGAGCGACTCGGGCGGCATCGCCTGTGCCTCGTCAATCAGCACCACAGCCCGACGGCCTTGGACGTGACGCTCCAGCAAGGCCTGTTGAATGGTCAGCACCAATGGCTGCCCATCGACAGGAGGCTGCAGCCCCCAATCCGCAATCAATGACTGCAAGATCTCGCGCGGACCAAACGAGGGGTTGGCCAGGTAGACCAGATCGACCTGTTCACGCGGCAAGCGCTCTGCCAGCATGCGACACAACATGGTCTTGCCGCTGCCCACCTCTCCCACGACCACAACGATGCCGTCCTCGTCCAGAACGGCATGTTGCAAGGCATCCAGGATGGCGCCTCTGGCCTGCCCCTCAAAAAAGAACTTCCCGTTGGGCGTGATCCCGAACGGAGCATCTGTCAATCGAAAGTGTTCAAGATAGAGAGAGGACAAGTCAACTTCTTTTGTTGTCGATAAAGAAAAATGTAACCGTTTAAAAGCATATGTCATCGCGCATCGTCTGCGATAGAGGTTGAACCCCTTGCATGTTCGAATATGGCAACACCGTGCTGCATGCGCTCAGCAACGTGCCTGAGGTGCCGTGAATTTGGCACGCCTGTCTTGGAATCATGTCGCCTATAGGGGAAAGCCTCCACGCCCACGCAGACTGAGGCCGACATGGGCACGTTACGATCCGACGCAGTGACCGATGTCTTGCGTCAGTTCTGATGACCGCCCTCTCCGCCTCCCCTTTTCAGTCGACCGAGTTCACGCCTTCCGGTTTCGGCGTGACCGTGCCTGGCCCCGAGGTTGATGAGCCGATCGACGCGGAAGACGTCGAACGCTTGCTGAACAACGGCAAGCCCTCTCTGCGCTTGCCAGAGCCTCTGGAGAAAGCCTTCATCACCGATGAAGGGCCTCAGCGTCTTCGCACCATGCTCATCAGCGGTGTGCTGGTGGCCTTCATGTTCAACTGGCTGTTGGTGTCCGACTGGTTGCTGGTGCCCGATCAGTTTGATCTCGCGCTGCGCTTGCGCCTGTTCCTCTTCACGCCTGGCATCCTCGTCGGGGTGTTCCTGCTGACGCGACTGGCATCGGCCGCGATGCGGGAGTGGCTGTTGATCTTCCCGGCCACTGTGGCCTGCGCCATGAACGCATGGCTGTGCATGTCCAGCACCGACCCCATGGCCGGGCCTTATCTCAGCAGCCTGGCCACCATTGCGATGTTCTCCAACAGCGTCGTGCGGATGCGCTTTGCCCCTGCCGCCGTGCTCGATGCCATCATCATTGCCTTGTTCGTGGGCGCGGCCATCAACATGCCGGCCAACTTGGCCCCCATCCTGATCCCGGCAGGCCTGCTGCTGGTCTGCACCATCGTGTTCACCCTCTACGGTTGCTACTGCCAGGAGCGTGACGACCGCCTCAACTGGCTGCTGCACCTGCGCGAACGCCTGCTGCTAAAGAACCTGGAAGATGCCAATCAGGAACTGCACGACGCCTCCCGCAGCGACATGCTCACCGAGGTGGCCAACCGCCGTCATTTCGACGAACACCTGGCCGAGGTCTGGGCGCGACACCAGCGTGACGGTGGCGAGGTTGCCCTGATCATGATCGACGTCGATCACTTCAAGGCCTACAACGACCGCTATGGTCACCCGATGGGCGATGCCTGCCTCAAGGCTGTGGCGGGTGCCTTGAAACGACGCCTGCGGGGCCCGGGTGACCTGATTGCGCGCTATGGTGGCGAGGAGTTCATCGCCGTGCTCTCGGGCGCTTCCCTGCAGACGGTGCACGGGGCGGCCGAGCGCATCCGGCGCGGCATCGAGGGTCTCAACCTGCTGCACGCCACGTCCAGCACCCACGCTGTCGTGACCGTCAGCATCGGGGTGGCCACCATGAACCCGTCTGCACCCGGCGCGACCACCACGCGCCTGATCTCTGCAGCCGACGAAGCCTTGTACCGGGCCAAAAATGGCGGACGCAACCGGGTCGTCGCCATGGGGATGGACGCATGAACACCCTGACCGCCACCCTGCCCCTGGGCGCCGAACCCGAGCCAGACCCGCAACGCGACGCGGAGCGCACCGCCATCATCGATGGCCTGCTGCAGCGAGGCTTCCCGGGCATGATGTTTCCGGTAGCGCTGGAGCGTGAGTTTCAGCAGGCAGGTTTGGAGGCCAAGCGAGCACACATCGTCAAGAGTGGCTTCATCTCCTTGCTGGTGTTCAATGTTTTCCTGGTGGCCGACTACCTGATGCTGCCTGACGTGTTCGACCTGGCGCTGACCTTGCGCTTGCTGGTGTTCACACCCCTTGCCCTGCTCTTCTTGCTTGCCTTCCAGAGCGGTCGCGTGCGCTGGCTGTCCCAAGCCACGCCCCTGGGCCTGGAGGCCATCGCCATGGTCAGCGGCCTGGCTGCGGCAGCGGTGCTGGCATTCATCCTGATGAACAGCCACAGCCCCTTGGCCTACCTGTACCACATCGGCTTCATGGTGGTCATCACCTACGGCAACATCGTGCAGCGCATGCGCTTCTGGTACGCCGTGGCGTTTTCACTGATCTTGCTCACCCTGCACGTGGTCGGCGTCTGGGCCCTGCCCTCCTTCCCCGAGCGCATGATGCTGCCCCTGATGTCGATGGTGCTGGCCAGCGCAGCCTTCACCCTGACAGCCAACTACGCCCTTGAAAACGACGAGCGTCGCCGCTTCCTACTGACCGAACGCGAGCGGGGGCTGATCCGCTCCCTCACCCAGACGCAGGTTCGTTTGCGTGAACTGTCACGCGTGGACGAACTCACGGGCCTCTACAACCGGCGCCATTTCGAATCGGCCATGCAGCAACTGTGGCAGCGCGCCAGCTTTGGTCGCACGCCCATGGCCATCCTGATGATCGATGTGGACCACTTCAAGAAGTTCAACGATCACTACGGGCATCCGGCCGGAGACGCCTGCCTCAGGCAGGTCTGCCAGGTGATGAAGCAGACCTTGAGTGGTCAGGGTGTGATCGTGGCGCGTTTCGGCGGAGAAGAGTTCATTGCCGCCATTCCCGGCCTGGATGAGGACGCCACCCTGGCCCTGGCCGAGCAGGTCCGCGCCCATGTCGAACGCTGCCAGATCCCGCATGAACGCTCCGCCACCTCGACCGTGGTCACGGCCAGCCTGGGCCTGGCCTGGTGTGAGGCGCGCCCGGAAATGAAGGTGGAACACCTGCTGGCCCTGGCCGATGGCGCCCTGTACGACGCCAAATACCAGGGACGCAACCGCGTTTGCAATCAGTCGACCTGATCGCGTGGGTGTCAGGCCGTCAGGCGTGCTCGGTGTGCCCCACCGGGTCCAGGTGGGTCATCACGTCGAGCACCGGCAGCGCGCCCATCACCCGCTCACGCGCGGCGGAAGCGATGTCATGTCCCTGGCGCACGGTCAGTTCTCCGTCCACTTCCAGGTGCGCGTCCACCACGATCATGTCGCCCATCTTGCGTGTGCGCACGTCATGCACCCCCGCCACGCCGGGCGTCTCGCGCAGCAGCGTGTGAATCTGATCGATCTGCTCCTGGGTGGCCGATCGGTCCATCAGGTCGCTCAGGGCATTCCAGGCGAACTCCCAGCCCATCTTCCCCACCATGAAGCCCACGATGAGCGCCGCCACCGGGTCGAGCAAGGGGTAGCCCATCAGGTTGCCCACAATGCCCAGCGCCACCACCAGCGACGATGCCGCGTCCGAGCGTGCGTGCCAGGCGTTCGCCACCAGCATGCTGGAGCGCACGCGCTCGGCGGCATGGAGCATGTAGCGGAACAGGAACTCCTTGGACAGCAGCGTGAACACCGCCACGTACAGCGCAATCGGCTTGACGTCGGGAATGCTCTCGGGCGTACTCAGCTTGCCCACGGCACTCCACAGCATGCCCACGCCCACGCTCAACAGCAGCACGCCCAGCACCATCGAGGCCGCGGTCTCGTACCGATGATGTCCGTAGTGGTGATCGGCATCGGGGCCCTTTCGGCTGTGCCGTCTGGCCAGCA
>JAGNPA010000343.1 GCA_017989885.1 Aquabacterium sp. | reverse complement strand
GCCTATAATTGAGGGTTTTGCACTTTCCCTCAACACACTGACATGCCTATTTACGCCTACAAATGCGGCTCCTGCGGCCATGCCAAGGATGTGCTGCAAAAAATCTCCGTTGCACCTCTGACGGTGTGCCCCGCCTGCGGCGCTGAAGCCTTCTCCAAGCAGGTCACTGCGGCGGGATTCCAGCTCAAAGGTTCGGGCTGGTATGTGACGGATTTCCGGGGGGGCAGCGGGGGCAGCTCCGCTCCCGCAACCGAAGCCAAGTCGGAATCCAAGACCGAGTCTTCTGCATCTGCCAGTGGTGGTGATGCTCCTAAAAAAGAAGCATCCAGCGCAAGTAACACTAGCGCTGGAAGTGCCAGCGGCACTTCTTCCTCTTCGAGCTGAGGACCTGCATGGCTGCCTTGCGCAAATGGCTGTTGACAGGCCTTCTGGTCATCGTGCCCGGTGTCATCACGGCCTGGGTGCTCAACTGGATTGTGAGCACGCTCGACCAGACCCTGCAGATCCTGCCGGGCGCGTGGCAGCCCGACAAGCTGCTTGGGGTGCATGTCCCGGGCTTTGGTGTGGTGCTCACGCTGGCCATCTTGCTGGTGGTGGGTGCCATTGCCAGCAACTTTGCGGGCCGCAAGCTCGTGGAGTGGGGCGATGCGCTGGTGCACCGCATTCCCGTGGTGCGGTCCATCTACTCCAGCGTCAAGCAGGTGTCGGACACGCTGTTTTCCGAGAGCGGCAATGCCTTTCGCAAGGCCGTGCTCGTGCAGTGGCCCCGCGAGGGGGTGTGGACCGTGGCGTTCGTCACGGGTGCTCCCAATGGTGAAGTGGCTGCGTACCTGCGCGACGAGTTCGTCAGCGTATACGTGCCCACTACCCCGAATCCCACCGGTGGGTATTTTGTGATGGTGCGCAAGAGCGACTGTGTCGAGCTCGAAATGAGCGTGGACAGTGCCCTCAAGTACATCGTCTCCATGGGTGTGGTGGCTCCGGCGGACCCCACGCTGCCCCCGCCCAGGTAAGAAAAAAGCAATCTCTTTCAACGTCAACGCGCCCTGCGGCGCCGGAAGTTTTGTCATGGCCATGCGTTCCCACTATTGCGGTCTTGTGACCGAAGCCCTGTTGGGCCAAACCGTTACCCTGTCGGGCTGGGTGAACCGCCGCCGTGACCATGGTGGCGTGATCTTCATCGACCTGCGTGACCGCGAAGGCTACGTGCAGGTGGTGTGCGACCCCGACCGCGCCGAGATGTTCAAGATCGCCGAAGACGTGCGCAACGAGTTCTGCGTGCAGGTCAAGGGTGTGGTGCGTGCGCGCCCCGCCGGCACCACCAACGACAAGCTCAAGACCGGCCAGATCGAAGTGCTGTGCCATGAGCTGAACGTGCTCAACCCTTCGGTCACGCCTCCGTTCCAGATCGACGAAGACAACCTGTCCGAAACCACGCGCCTCACGCACCGCGTGCTGGACCTGCGCCGCCCGTACATGCAGAACAACCTGATGCTGCGCTACAAGGTGGCCATGGAGGTGCGCAAGTTCCTCGATGCCAACGGCTTCATCGACATCGAAACCCCCATGCTCACCAAGAGCACGCCCGAAGGCGCGCGCGACTACCTCGTGCCCAGCCGCGTGCACGACGGCCAGTTCTTCGCGCTGCCCCAGTCGCCCCAGCTGTTCAAGCAGCTGCTGATGGTGGCGGGCTTTGACCGTTACTACCAGATCACCAAGTGCTTCCGCGACGAAGACCTGCGCGCTGACCGCCAGCCTGAATTCACCCAGATCGATATCGAAACATCGTTCATGGAAGAGCAGGACATCCGCGACATGTTCCAGGGCATGATCAAGACGGTGTTCCAGAACACGCTGGGCGTGGACCTGGGCGAGTTCCCCGTCATGACCTACCAGGACGCTGCGCGCCTGTATGGCTCCGACAAGCCGGACCTGCGTGTGAAGCTCGAATTCACCGAGCTGACCGACGTGATGAAGGACGTGGACTTCAAGGTGTTCTCGGGCGCCGCCAACATGAAGAACGGCCGCGTCGTGGCCTTGCGCATTCCCGGCGGCTCCAAGGAAAGCGGCGGCATCAGCCGCGGCGAGATCGACGCCTACACCGAGTTCGTCAAGATCTACGGCGCCAAGGGCCTGGCCTACATCCGCGTGAACGAGGCGGCCAAGGGCCCCGGACCCGAAGGGGCCACCCGGTGGCCGGGCCTGCAGTCGCCCATCGTGAAGAACATCCACGACACCGCCCTGCAAGCGGTGCTGGAGCGCACCGGTGCACAAGACGGCGACCTGATCTTCTTCGGCGCCGACAAGGAAAAGATCGTCAACGACGCCATTGGCGCGCTGCGCATCAAGATCGGCCACAGCGAGTTCGGCAAGAAGAACGGCCTGTTTGAAGACCGCTGGGCGCCGCTGTGGGTGGTGGACTTCCCGATGTTCGAGTACGACGAGGACAACCAGCGCTGGAACTCGGTGCACCACCCCTTCACCAGCCCCAAGGATGGCCACGAAGACTGGATGGTCACCGCGCCCGAGAAGTGCATCTCCAAGGGCTACGACATGGTGCTCAACGGCTGGGAAATGGGTGGCGGCTCCGTCCGTATCCACCGCGCCGATGTGCAGCAGAAGGTGTTCGACGCCCTCAACATCACGCCCGAAGAAGCCCAGCTCAAGTTCGGCTTCCTGCTGGACGCGCTGCAGTACGGCGCGCCCCCGCACGGCGGCCTGGCCTTTGGCCTGGACCGCATCGTGACGCTGATGACCGGTGCCGAGTCGATCCGCGACGTGATCGCCTTCCCCAAGACCCAGCGCGCCCAGTGTCTGCTCACGCAGGCACCCAGCCCTGTGGACGAAAAGCAGCTGCGCGAGCTGCACATCCGCCTGCGCAACCCCGACGCGGTCAAGACTGCGGCCTGATTTCGGACGCATCACGTCCTTCGCGTATGCAGCCATGCATCGCACAACAAGCGGCTCGGGCCTGGTGC
>JAGNPA010000342.1 GCA_017989885.1 Aquabacterium sp. | reverse complement strand
GAAGAGCGACAAGGCCAAGCCCGAGCCAGCCACAGCGGCCTGATCCGCGCGAGCGGCGCGCGTGACCGACACCGGTCGCGCGTCACCATGACAAAGGGCCAGCAATGCTGGCCCTTTGTGCGTCTGCTTGTGTGTGTGCCTGGCGGGTGTCAGGCCAGCGCGATGCGTGTGAACCCCGAGGCCTGCCACCGCAACACTTCCGCGCGTGGCTGACCGTGGTCCAGATCCCAGTCGCTGAGGACGTGACGGACGCCACCGGGCCGGCCAAAGGGCTGGCTCTGGGGGCGGTGGGTGTGGCCGTGGATCAGCAAGCTGGCATGGGCTGCCTGCATCCACTCGCCGGCCACCGTTTCGTCCACATCGGCCCATTCCGTGGGTGTCTGCGTTTGCTGGTGAGCCTGGCTGGCGGCGCGCATCTGGCGGGCCTGATCCAGGCGCGCATCCAGAGGCGCCGACAGGAAGGCGGACTGCCATGCAGCCTGACGCACCTGCGCGCGAAAGCGCAGATAGGCGGTGTCTGCCAGGCAGAGCTCGTCACCATGGATCAGCAAGGCGCTCTGCCCCCAGGCCTTGAGCACCGTGGGGTCGTGCAAGGGGTGCGCACCGCAGTCGCTCAGCATGTCTGCACCCAGCAGAAAGTCGCGGTTGCCGACCATGATGCCCAGGTGGCACCTCTGACCGACCTCGCGCAACATGTCGACGCAGGCTTGCTCGTACGGCTGATGACGCATGTCGTCGCCGACCCAGGCCTCGAACAAGTCCCCCAGAATCAGGACGGCATCGGCTGGCGTGCTGCGCAGGTAGGCCGCCAGCGCGGCTGTGGTGCGCGGCAGGTCTTCGTGCAGGTGCAGGTCGGAGATGAAATCAATACACCGCCACGAGGGCGGTGCATTGAGGATTTCCGGCGTGGGGAAGGGGGGCTTCCCCATGAAATCAGACTTCGACAGCCTTGGTGATCACCACGTCTTCGAGCGGCACGTCGTCATGGAAGCCCTTGCGGCCGGTCTTGACCTTTTCGATCGCATCGACCACTTCGCTGCCAGCGACCACTTTGCCGAACACGGCATAGCCCCAGCCCTGGGCCGATTCCGACTTGAAGTTCAGGAAGTCGTTGTCGGTACCGTTGATGAAGAACTGCGCGCTGGCCGAGTGCGGGGCGCTGGTACGGGCCATGGCGATGGTGTACTTGTCGTTCTTCAGGCCATTGTTGGCTTCGTTCTGGATCTCGCCCTTGGTCGGCTTTTGCTTCATGCCAGGCTCGAACCCGCCGCCTTGAACCATGAAGCCCTTGATGACGCGGTGGAAGATCGTGCCATCGTAATGACCGGCCTTGACGTACTCCAGAAAGTTGGCCACGGTGATCGGGGCCTTGGCGTCGTCCAGTTCCAGGCGAATGGTGCCGGCGGTGGTTTGCAGTTCAACGGTCTTGGTCATGCTTATTTCTCGATGGAGACTTGTTTGATGATGATGGGCGTGGCGGGGACGTCACTGTGCGGGCCCACGCGCGTGGTGCTGGCCTTGCGGATCTTGTCCACCACATCCATGCCCTGGGTCACCTTGCCGAAGACGGCATAGCCGTCGCGCGCGGTGGGCCCCGAGGCGTTCAGGAAGGCATTGTCCTTCACATTGATGAAGAATTGCGCGGTGGCCGAGTCGGGCACACCGGTGCGGGCCATGGCAACGGTGCCACGCAGATTGCTCAAGCCGTTGTTGCTCTCCAGGGGGATCGGCGCATTGGTGGGCTTTTCGCGCATGTCCGGGGTCATGCCGCCACCCTGGATCATGAAGCCGTCGATCACGCGGTGAAAGATGGTGCCGCTGTAGTGGCCGGCCTTCACGTAGGCCAGGAAGTTCGCCACGGTCTTGGGGGCTTTGGCCGCATCCAGTTGAATGACGATGTCACCCTGGCTGGTGCTGAGCTTGACGGTCTGGGCCTGCGCCACCAGGGCGCTGAGGCCGATGACACTGGCCACGATCACATTGCGAATCATCCGATCACTCCTTCATAGAAGATTTTCCAGAGGCCACCCTCTTTGCCCCAGTATTGACGTTTGACAGCGCCAGTCCGTTGACCTTCAGCGACTTCGCCGAAGGTCACGACGAGGATGTCGCCCTTGTCCTGCCAGCCCAGGATGGCCAGATCCTTGAGTTCGATCGCCTTGCCACGCAACTGACTGACGTCACGCTCGACCGACTGGCGCCAGCGCGTGAAATCTTGCTTGCCGCTGGAGAACTGGGGGGAGTAGAAAGACATGACACGGCCAATGTCGCCACTGGCACGGGCCACCCGCCAGCCTTCGATCATGTTCTGCAGACTGCGTCGCTGGGGCTCGACCTTGGTCGGCGTGACCCATTGCAGTGAGCGGGCGATCACGACCGGCGTGGTGCGAGGCTGAACCTGGTCCAGGATGCTCTGGAGCTCAGGGTTGGCCAGTGCCACACACCCATCGGTGCTCTCCGGGCTGCGGGCATAGCTGTCGCTCGGTACGCCATGCAGCCAGATGCCACTGCCGGTACGCCCGAGCCGACGGTCGTACTCGTTGGGGTAGTTCAGCGGCAAGGCGCCGGCACCGTAAAAATCGGTCAGCTGGTGGGCGTCGAGTCGGCTGGTGATGTAGTACACGCCCAGCGGGGTGCGCTGATCGCCCTCAAAGCTCTTTTCCGGGCCCAGTTTGCCGATGGAGGCGTAGTGGTCAGCGATCAGCCGCAGTCCGTCGGGGCCGTTCTGAAACAGATACAGGCGCGACCGGCTGGCATCGACGGCGATGGCGTGTCGGGTCGTGCTCGGCAAGGAGATGAACTGTGCCGGCAGCGAGCCCTCGGGCGGGCGCTCACGCAGGGCGGTCAGGCGGCGGTTGGCCTCGACGCGAAGCTGGGTGAGGCGCTCCTGCGCCCTGCCTGCGAGGGCTGCGGGGGCGTTGCCCATGGTGGGCAAGGCGTGGGTGCGTGCCAGCAGCAGGTCACCGTACACCAGTTGCGCCAACTGG
>JAGNPA010000050.1 GCA_017989885.1 Aquabacterium sp. | reverse complement strand
GATGGCGCGCTGGACCTGCTGGCCGAAGAGTTGCGCCTGACGCACAACGCCCTGGGCACCATCACCGGGGCCTTCTCGGCCGATGACCTGCTGGGGGAAATCTTCACGCGGTTTTGTATCGGAAAGTGAGCACATCGCGCAGCCTTCAGGGTATGACCTGAGTGGTCGACGTGCCAAAAAAGGTCACTTTGAGCAAATAACGCACACCATTTGTGTCCGATCGTTTAAATTCCAAGATGTGAAGAATGAAGCGGAAATGCCGCAGATAAGAACGCAGAGGCGAAGATGGATTCCACGGAACTGATTCAGGCGATTCAAACGCTCAACACGGAAGATGCCTTTCGTCCGCGCCTGGACCCTCAGCAGTGGCGCACCTTTTGCCAGTATCTGACGCGTCATGAACTGCGTTCGGGCGATTTGCTGATCAAACAGGGCGACCAGGATCGCACCGTGTATTTCCTGGGCCAGGGCTCCCTGCAGGTGTTCGTCACCGGGGCCGCACCGGGCGCCTCGCGCATCGCCATCCTGCGTCCGGGGGCCATGTGTGGCGAGCCCGGCCTGTTTGGCGACGGCACACGCAGTGCCAACATCGAGGCCATGACCCCCTGCGTGGTCTATGCCTTGCGCCTGCCGCGTTTTGAAGAAATGGCCGCCCGGGTGCCGACCATCGCCATCGAGGTGTTGCGCGCCGCTGGCAGCATCATGGCCTTGCGCATGCGCGCCAACCTGCACAAGCAGATCCCCTCGGCCTGAGTACCCCTACCGTGAAAGACGGCCTGGGGGAGGCGGCACGGTCCGCTTGTCCCTAGAATCTCGGGGTGCGGCCTGGGCCGCGGTTTGCAACTTTCCCGATTGCCATGTCTGCCACCTCTCTTTCTCAAGACGCCATCGTGGCGCTGGCCCGCCAGGCCCTCGACATCGAAGCCGGCGCGCTCCGCGGCATGGCCGAGCGCCTGCAGGGTGAGCCCGGTGAGGCCTTTGCCCGCGCGGTGCGGGCCGTGCTGAGCTGCCAGGGTCGCCTGGTGGTGATGGGCATGGGCAAGAGCGGCCATGTGGGCCGCAAGATCACGGCCACGCTGGCCTCCACGGGCACCCCTGCGATGTTCGTGCACCCCGCCGAGGCCCACCATGGCGACCTGGGCATGGTCCAGCCCGGCGATGTGGTGCTGGCGATCTCCAATTCCGGCGAAAGCGAAGAGCTCACCGGCCTGCTGCCGGTGCTCAAGCGCCAGGGCGTGACGCTGCTGGCGATGACGGGCAAGCCCACCTCGTCGCTGGCCCGCCATGCCGACATCGTGCTCGACAGCGCCGTGGCGCAAGAGGCCTGCCCGCTCAACCTGGCGCCCACGGCCAGCACCACGGCACAGATGGCGCTGGGTGATGCGCTGGCGGTGGTGCTGCTCGATGCGCGCGGCTTCAAGCCCGAAGACTTTGCCCGCTCGCACCCGGGCGGCTCGCTGGGCCGCAAGCTGCTGACGCACCTCACCGACGTGATGCGCAGCGGCGAGGCCGTGCCCCGTGTGGCCCCCGAGTCCCCATTCGGCGACGTGATGCGCGAGATGAGCGCCAAGGGCCTGGGCGCCACCGCCGTGGTGGCCGCCGATGGCACGGTGCTGGGCGTGTTCACCGACGGTGACCTGCGCCGCAAGATCGAAGCCGGGGTGGAGCTGCGCAGCACCACCGCGCGCGAGCTGATGACCCCTTCGCCCCAGACCATCCGCGAGGACGTGCTGGCCGCCGAGGCCGTGGCCCTGATGGAGGCGCGCCGCATCAACACCTTGCTGGTGGTCGATGCCGCCGGTGTGCTGGTGGGGGCCGTCAGCACCAATGACCTGATGCGCGCGAAGGTGATCTGATGCAAGTCCTGGTGCCCACCCTGAGTTTCCCGGCCTGTCTGCGTCAGCAGGCGAGCCCCATCCGTGCGGCCATCTTCGATGTGGACGGAGTGCTGACCGATGGCACGCTCTACATCTCGGAAGCGGGCGAGACGCTCAAGGCCTTTCATGCGCTGGACGGTCACGGCCTCAAGCTGTTGGCCCAGGGGGGCATCACGCCCATCGTCATCACCGGGCGGGACTCGCCCGCCGTGCGCCGCCGCCTGAAGGACCTGGGCATCGTGCACGCCGTGTTCGGGGCGCATGACAAGCTGGCGGCGGCCGAGCCGCTGCTGGCGCAACTGGGCCTGAGCTGGGCCGAGGTGGCGGTGATGGGCGACGACTGGCCCGACCTGCCGCTGCTGGTGCGTGCCGGTCTGGCGGTGGCGCCGGCCAATGCGCACGCCGAGGTCAAGGCCATTGCCCACCACGTCAGCGCCTTGCGCGGTGGCCAGGGGGCGGCCCGCGAATGCTGCGACCTGCTCTTGTGGGCCACCGGCCGCTATGCCGACCTGCTGCAAGGCCATCTGCAAACCTTGGACACCACCGCGCCAGGAGCCCGACCGTGAGCCCGCGTTGGTGGCTGGTGCTGGAGCGGGCGCAGGCCAGCCTGCCGGTGCTTGCTGCCGCCGGTCTGGCCGGCTTCACCTGGTGGCTGGTGCAGTCTTCGCCGCAAGACGAAGGTCCGCGACCGGCGGCCCAGGTGTCGTCGGCGCCAGACTATGAATTGCATGAGGTGCGCGTCGCCCGGTTTGACGCCAGTGGACGCCTGGAAGCCGTGGTCGATGGCAAGGTGGTGCGCCACTATCCCGTGCCCGACCGTTTGCTGATCGACGAGGTGCTGCTGCTGGGGCGCGACGAGCAAGGCCAGGGCCTGCGGGCCACCGCCCGCGAGGGTGAGGCCGACCAGAGCGCGGCGGTGGTGACCTTGCGGGGCGGGGCCCAGGTGGTGGCCACCCCGCCGACCGGCCAGCCGGGCGGGCCCGTGCGCTTCCAGGGCGAAACCCTGAGCGTGGACACGCGCGAGCGCATCGTCAGCTCGAAGCTGCCGGTGACCTTGACCCAGGACGGCAATGTGGTGCGCGGCCAGTCCATGCGCCACGATGAGCGCACCGGCGTGACCGTGCTGGGTGGTCGGGTGACCGGCCAGTACCAGGTGCCGGGCCGGTGAGGGATCTGACACGGGTTCCCGGCGAGGCGCCGCCGCTGGTGTTCATCACCGGTGCGTCCAGCGGCATCGGACAGGCCCTGGCCCAGCGATATGCACAGGCGGGCTGGCGCCTGGCCCTGGTCGCGCGCCGCGGCGCCTTGATGCGGGAGTGGGCCACGGCGCAGAGCTGGCCGGCCCACCAGTGGGCGGTGTACGAGGCCGATGTGCGCCACGAGGCCGAGGTGGCCGAAGCGGCCCGCGCCTGTCTGCAGGCCCAGGGGCTGCCGGAGGTGGTGATCGCCAACGCTGGCATCAGCGTGGGCGTGGACCTGAGTCTGGCCGAAGACCTGGCGGTGCTGCGCGACCTGCTCGACACCAATGTGATCGGCCTGGCCGCCACCTTCCAGCCCTTCATCGAGGGCATGCGCACACGCCGGCGTGGCACGCTGGTGGGCATCGCCAGTGTGGCGTCGGTGCGGGGCTTGCCCGGCCATGCCGGCTACTGCGCGGCCAAGGGCGCGGTGGTGCAGCTGTGCGAAACCCTGCGGGGTGAGCTGCGCCCGCATGGCGTGCGTGTGGTGACGCTGGCGCCGGGCTACATCGACACGCCGCTGACGCGCGAGAACGATTACCCCATGCCCTTTTTGATGACGCCCGAGGCCTTTGCCGAGCGGGCTTTCCGGTCCATCTCGGCCGGGGAGCGCTGGCGGGTCATCCCCTGGCAGATGGGGGTGGTGGCCACGGTGTTGCGCTGGCTGCCGCGCGGCTGGTTCGACGCCCTGGTGGGCTCGCAGCGGCATCGCAAAAAAAGGCGCCGCGACGGGGTTTGAACCCCACCGACAGCGCCTTGCTGGCGTGACCCCACTCAGACGGGGTCAGCGCTCAGGCTTCAACGGTGGCCGTGGCCCTTGCCGTTGCCATGGCCCCGGTCTTTGTCTTTGCCCTTGCCGGGGTGGCCGCGGTCATCGTGGCGATCACGTCGGTCGTCCCAACGGTTGTCGCGGCGATCATCGCGTCGGTCCATGCGGTGGTCGTCACGCCGCGGGGTGGGGGCATAGGCGTTGGGGTGAGGGCGCCCGCCATTGACGAAGTACACCGGCTGGTTGCAGGCGTTGTACTGACTGCAGTAGCGCGCCCATTGCTTGTAGTGACCCGGCGGCACGCGCATGTAGATCGGGCGTTGGTAGGTGGTGTAGGCACCTTGGTGGATGACGATCGGCTGCGGGTAGATCAGCACCGGGCGCTGGTCGCCGATGTCCACGCGACCGTAAAAGCCTGGCTGGTTGACGCTGATGCTCACGCCGACGTCGGCGGCTTGTGCGGGGGCCGACATCACCAAGGTGGCGGCCAGCGCGGTGGCGGCCGCGAGTCGGCCCATCAGGGAGCGGGATTGTTGCGACATGGACGATTCCTGCAAAGAGGCCGGCACCCGGTGGCGTCGGCGGAATCCTTGGGGCGGGGAGGCGGTATACCGCTGCCGCGCCAAGGGCTGGTGTTTCTTATAACGCGCCGCCCATGAAAAAGGCGACACCGTGAGGTATCGCCTTTTTGCGGTATGTATCAGTTTGTGTGTCAACCGTCAGTGAGACGGGTCACACAGGGCTGAGACACCAATATCAGTAGCCGCCGCCGTAGCCGCCACCACCGGAGCGGCCACCGCCACCACCGCCGTAGCCGCCGCCACCGGAGCGACCGCCACCACCGTAGCCACCGCCGCCGCCTTCACGGCCACCGCCGCCGTAGCCGCCGCCACCGGAGCGGCCACCGCCACCACCGTAGCCGCCGCCACCACCTTCACGGCCGCCGCCACCGCCGCTGCCACCGTAGGGGCTGCGGAAGCCAGCCGGACGCTCTTCACGAGGACGGGCTTCGTTCACGACGATCGCACGACCGGCAACGGGCTGACCGTTCAGGCCGTTGATGGCAGCTTGCGCTTCAGCGTCATTGCTCATTTCCACAAAGCCGAAGCCCTTGGAACGGCCGGTTTCACGGTCCATCATGACCTTGGCCGATGCAACAGCACCATATTCGGCGAAAGCGTCTTGCAGATCTTGATCGCGCACGGAATAGGCCAGATTGCCCACGTAAAGTTTGTTGCCCACGAGAGAGCCCCTTTCAAAGTAACAAAGTAACCATGTGGAGCTTCAACCCATCCGGACCTATTCCAACGACGGTGCCGCTACCAGACACAGACGAATCCATTATGGGTGAATCAGCCACACACTTCTAGAGTTTTCAACCCTCTTTTTTCAGCGCGTGTCAACCGGCGATCGAAAATGTTGCGCCTGCCCCTCAGTACCGTCCTAGGGTGAGCCCCTATCATCGCCAGTTAATTGGGCATGACGCCCGTGTTTTTGTCCTCTTTTACCCGGGTCGAGCATGTCGGATTTCCTCAAGGATGTGAATGACACCGCACGGGCGCAGACCGTTGCGCGCCGGCGCGGGTTTGACTGGTGGGGCAGCCTGGGTCGGGTGCTGGCCAGTGTCGAGGCCGTGCGTGATGGCCGGGCCTTGTATGTGCTGCTGGCCGCTTTTGTCGGCGCCGGGCTGGCGCTGGCTGCGGCGCGGGCCTCGTTGGGGCGCAGCGAGCTGAACTGGGCCATTGGCCAGGGGGCGGCGGCGCTGTTCGTGGCGTTTTACGGCGCCCAGGCGGCGGGTTTGTTGCTGATGGACCGGGCGATGGGGCGGGTGCCCCGCGAGGTGGGCGATGCGCTCGAAGACGCGTTGGGCATCGGGCACCGCACCTTGCTGGCCTTGTTGGTCATGGGCGTCGTGGGCGCCGGGGTGGCGGCGCTGCTGCTGGGGCTGTACTGGCTGTGCAGCCTGCCGCGCGTCGGGCCCTGGTTGTTCGTGCTGGTGGTGCCGTTGACGGTCGTGGTCATCGGGCTGGCTTTCATGGCGGGGGCCGCCGTGGTGGCCCCCCTGACCGGGCCGACCGTGTGGGCCGGGGCCTCGTCGTGGCAGGCGGTACGCCGGGTGTGGCGCCTGATCCGGGCGCGTCTGCTGCAGGCCACCGTGCTGGCGGGCGCACTGAGCGCGGTCACGGCGGTGGTCGGGGCGGTGATCAGCCTGGTGGTGATGCTGGGCGGTCGCATCATGGCCGAGGTCTCGGTGTGGATCCTGGGGGTGGACATCCCGCCCCAGGCTTTCATGGCGGGGCTGGCGGGCCGGACGGTGCAGGTGGGCAGCACGGCCCAGGTGCCCGCCGAGGCCCTGAGCTACATCTCGGCAGCCACGGTGGGTGGGGGCGTGGTGTTTGCCATTGCGCTGGTGTTGCCGACCCTGGTCTACCTGCGCGGGGTGTGCGAGATTTACCTGGCGCTGCAGGCCGGGCTGGATGAGCCGGCCTGAGTGACGCCCGCTGGATGTGCGGCGCTGACGGCGCGAGTGCCTCGCCTGGGGTGCCTCAGAAGTGCGACAGGTAGCCGCCGTCCACCGCCAGGGTCTGGCCGGTGACATAGCTGGCGGCGCTGCTCGCCAGAAAGACCACGGCCCCGGCGACTTCGGCGGGCTGTCCCCAGCGGCCCAGCGAGGTGCGCCGTGACAGCCAGTCGGCCACATCGGCATCGGCCACCATCTCGGCGTTGGCTTCGGTGGCGAAATAGCCGGGGGCCACGGCGTTGACGTTGATGCCGCGCGGGCCCAGTTCGGCGGCCAGGGCGCGGGTGGCGGCGTCCAGGCCGCCTTTGGCCACGGTGTAGGCCACATCCCCGGCACGCGAAATGGGCCCAGCGATGGAGGTGATGTTGACGATGCGGGCGCTGCCCTGGCGGCAGGCGCCGCAGTCGGCCATGAGCCGGGCGGCCTCGCGTGACAGGGCCAGCGGGGCGACGAGGTTGATGTCGAGCAGGCGGCGGATGTCGTCCAGGGCAAAGGCGTCGAGCGCGCGGCGGTCGCGCTGGCCCACGTTGTTGACCAGGATGTCGAGGCGGCCGGACTGGGCCTGCAGGTGTTGCAAGGCGGTGGCCCGGGCGTCGTCGTCCTGAAGGTCAAAGGGCAGGGTGTGCACGCGGGGGCTGCTCAGGGCCTGGGCGGCGGCGTTCAGCGCGGCCGGGTCGCGGCCGTTGAGCCAGACGGTGGCACCGGCCTGGGCCAGCGCCTGGGCCATGGCCAGCCCCAGGCCGCGACCGGCGCCAGTGACCAGGGCCACGCGGCCGTGCAGATCGAAGGGCGAACTCGCGAAGGGCGCGCCAGCAGGGGAGCGGGGCGGGGTGTGCATGGCATGATTGTGCCCCTCATGCGTCAACGCTCCGTCCCTCCTCACCAGGCCGAGGCCTGCCCCTGTGGCCGCCCGGCCGCCTATGCCGATTGTTGCGGTCGCTACCACGCGGGTCCGCTGGCGTTGCAGGCGCCCGACCCGGAGTCGCTGATGCGCTCGCGTTACAGCGCTTTCGTCAAAGACCTGCGGCCCTATCTGCTGGCGACCTGGCATCCCGATACGCGGCCTGCTGAGATCGAGGCCCCGGAGACCGGTCTGCAGTGGCTGGGGCTGGACGTGCGCCGGGCCGCGCAGCCCGATGCCGACCACGGGGTGGTCGAGTTTGTGGCACGCAGCAAGCTGGGCGGGCGGGCCCACCGTCTGCACGAGGTCAGCACCTTTGTGCGCGAAGGCGGTCGCTGGTTGTACGTGCGCGCCGAGGACTGAGCCCCTCATTCCCGGGGTTGAGCGCGATCCGGCAGGGCTTCCCCTCGCGACGAAAAATAGGGCGCGGCTTATCGTGGCGCGACCTTCCACGCGCGCGAGGCGGCCCCCATGTTCCAGCAACTCACCCTGATCCAGATGGCGATGGTGGCCGTGGGTCTGGCCGCGCTGGGCATCATCACCGTGGAAGGGGTGTTGATCAGTCGCCGCCGTGGCGGTGAGCCCTACGATTGGGCCGCCTTCTGGACCACGGTGCGCATCAACCTGTGGCGCGTGGTGGTCGAGTCCCTGCCGATGGGCGCCGTGCTGGGGGTGGCCTTGCCGTTTGGCGCGTGGATGTATGCGCATCGCCTGTGGACGGTGCCCATGGACACCGCCTGGGGCTGGGCGGCGATGTTCTTTTGCACGGAGTTTTTCTATTACTGGATGCATCGCACGGGTCACCGGGTGCGCTGGTACTGGGCCTCGCACCAGGTGCACCACACGGGCAACCAGTACAACCTGACGGCGGCCTTTCGTCAGTCGCTCACCGGCAAGATCTCGGGCGGTTTCGTGTTCTTTGCGCCGCAGTGTCTGCTGGGCTTTTCGCCCGATGCGGTGCTGCTGTCCTACATCGTCAACCTGGTCTACCAGTTCTGGATCCACACCGATCTGATCGGCAAGCTGGGCTGGATGGAGGGGGTGTTGAACACGCCGTCGGCGCACCGGGTGCACCATGCGGCCAATGTCGAGTACCTGGACTGCAACTACGGCGGCACCATCATGTTGTTCGACCGCGTCTTCGGCACGTATGTGACCGAGCAAGATGGCGTGCCGATTCGCTATGGCCTGGTGAAGCCCCAACTGTCCAACAGCGCCTTGAAGATCTGCCTGGCCGAGTGGTGGGCCATGGTCAAAGACCTGCGCAAGGTGCGTGGCCCGCGCGACCTGGTGGGCTATCTGTTTGGCCCGCCGGGCTGGGCGCCGAACGGCCAAGGCCTGACGACCGAGGACTTGCGTGCCCACATGACCGCGCTGACGGGGCAGCCGGCCGGTGTGCCGCCGGAGTGGTTGCTCGATGGCCGGGTGCCACCCGAAGAAGACAACGGGCCGGAGACCGTGTTCAGCGCGTCGCCATTTCCAATGCGGTGAGCCAGCGCAGGGCCTGCTCGCGCGAATCACCGCACATCTCGGCGGAGGGCTGCAGCGAGCCGCACACCGCCGGCCGCTCGGGCTGACCGAACAGGCCGCAACGCAGGTCCGCATCCAGATGGGGGCAGGGCACGCCGGCGGGTTTGCCATGTGGCAAGCCGGGCATGGGGGAGCTGATGGAGGGGGCGGTGCAGCAGGCGGCGCAACCGGGACGGCAGTTCATGTCGCCATTGTCGC
>JAGNPA010000341.1 GCA_017989885.1 Aquabacterium sp. | reverse complement strand
GCCGTGGGGTTGGCGCCCAGGCTCATCATGCCGCTGCTCACGGTGGCACGGCGGTCGCTGACTTCCCACTGATCGCGGCGCAGGCCTGCTACCACGCGCTGCTCGTCATTGATCATGTGGGTCACTTCACCAAACAGGCCCAGGTTGTCGAACTCGGCATCGGTGGTTCGGTCCACGGTGCGGTAGTCAGCGGCCCCCATGGCGCTGCGCACGGTGTGGGTGTTGGACTGCTGGTCCACGCCCAGCACGATCTTGTGCACGTCATCGGGGCGCAAGGTGGCAGCCAGGCGGCTGCCAGTGGTTTCCCGATCGGGGTTGGACGCCATGCGCATCCCGGTGGGGGTGCGCAAGCTGTAGTTGTCCATCACGTGGTCGACATAGTTGTAATAGACCTGTGCTTCGACCGCGTTGAGCAGGCCCTGCATGTGGGTCTTTTCGAACTTCAGGCTCACATTGCTGCGGTCGAACTTGCTACCGTCCATGCCTCGGTCAGCGTAAGCAGCCTTGGCGCGGCTTTCGATGGCAGACAATTCCAGGCGGGTGTGCTCATCGGGTGTCCAGCCCACTGCGGCGTTCAGGCTGCGGCGGCGATAGACGGAGTTGACCTGGGTGCCATCACCATCCTCGTAGTCGCCGGAAGCGGCATCGGTGGCTTGCGCTTGCACGTAGCCGAGAGGCGTGCCCGCCTTGGCGTCGATATAGGTGTCGTAACGCTTGAAGCTGGCGCCCGTGACGGCCGCCTTGAATTCGGCGCCCGGCTTGCGGAAGTAGGTGGGCTTGCGCTCGAACAGCACGGTGCCGGCCGAGGCGCCCGGTCCGTGCTCGACCGATTGCGGGCCCTTGATCAGGCTGACCTTGTCGAAGGTGTCAGGAAAAATGTAGGCAGTGGGTGGATCCATGCGCATCCCACAACCACCCAGGATGTGTTCGCCGTCGATCAGGATGTTCAGACGGGATGCAGCCATCCCACGGAACACCGGGTCACCATCGGTGCCGCCTTTGCGGATCACGCTCATGCCGGGAATGGTCTTGAGCAGGCTGGCGCCATCGTTGGCGGGCAGGGGCTGTTGTGGGTCGCGCGGGTTGAACTGCGTCACCAGCGGCGTCTGCATGATGGGGGCGGTGATGACCACCGGGGGCAGGACCTCCAGGGCGTCACGGGCCTCGCGGGCGGGGGCGGTTGAGGTGTCAGCCTGAGCGAGGGCGTGCAGAGGGAAGGCCACGGCGAGGGACAAGGCCAGGGCTGTCGGACGGAATGAGGGCGACATGAAAGGTCTTTCTTCGTATGCAGAACTGTCCGAGCGAACCAGCCACAGGCCAGCTCGCACGGGTAACAAAGTCAAAAGCAGTTCAAGCGAAGAAAGGGGGCGCGCGGCTGCGAGCGTGCCGCAGGTCGGGTGATCGCGGCAGGACGCCGACCGACAAGGGCAGGGAGCGTGAGCCCTGAGAAATCAGGGTCGCCGCAAAAAGCGTGGGGGTTGAGGACAGCGGCGGTGCGCCGGCCGCCAGGCAGAAGGGGCAGTGTTGGGATGCGGAGCCGGCAACACCATTGGCCGGGTCCTGGTCGCTGCGGGTGCCACCGGTGGACGAACAGATGTCGAACAAGCTGGGCGCACCGGCCAGCCGCTGCACCATGTGCCAGTTGCTGATGCCGCCTGCCAACAACTGCGCGCACAAGGCCAGCAAACCCAACCAGGCGGTCAGGCGCGTGCGGTGGCGCAGCGTACGGAGCAGGGACGACATGGGTGCATTCTAGGCACAGAGACCCCCAGGTCAATCTGTTGTGCGTCAATAATCTGGCTGTGCTATCTTTGATGTGATATACCCCCAACCGTATGGGAATTGACATGACAAGATTTCATCATCTCCGCCGCCGGGCCGTGCTGGTCATGGCGCTGGGCGCGCTGACGGCTTGTTCACAGGCGGCTGATCCGGCCGATGCCGTGAGCTTGACCCAGGCGCATGAGGCGCATCAGGCCGGCCAGGCCGTGCTCATCGACATCCGCGAGCCGCATGAACACGCTCAAGGCGTGGCCCAGGGGGCGCGTTTGCTGCCCATGAGCCAGTTGGGCGAACGCTTGGCCGAGGTGCCCACCGATGCGTCCAAGCCGGTGTACCTGATCTGTGCCACGCAAAACCGCTCCCGCGCCTCGCTCAAGGCGCTGCGTGAACGGGGTGTTTATGGGCATGTGCGCTACGTGAGCGGCGGCATGACGGGCTGGGTGCAGCAGGGTTTGCCGACGGTGACGCCGTTCCGCAAGTTTTGATGAGGGTGTCAGAGATGTCGACAGGTGAGTTCTGGAATCAGAAGTTTGCGGATGCGACCTACAAGTACGGCCAGCAGCCCAATGTGTTTCTGGCCGAACAGGCTGGCTTGATTCCCGCGGGTGCGCAGGTGCTGGTGCCGGGCGATGGCGAGGGCCGCAATGGCGTGTGGCTGGCCCAGCAGGGGTTTGCAGTCACTTCGGTGGACTGTTCGAGCGTGGGGCAGGACAAGACCCGCGCCCTGGCGGCAGAGCGCGGTGTGCAGGTCGTTACGGTGCTGGCAGATCTGGCCGAGTGGGCGCCCCAGCCTGATTCGGTGGACGCGGTGGCGGTGGCGTACCTGCACCTGCCGTCCAGCCTGCGGCCCAAGGTGATGGCCGACCTGGCCCGGGCCTTGCGCCCAGGCGGGGTGCTGATTCTGGAAGCCTTTCACCCGAACCAGCTGGGTTTGACCAGTGGCGGGCCGAAGGACGTGGACATGCTCTACACGCTGGAAGGCTTGCGTTCTGATTTGCTCAGCGCTGGCCTGCAGGGGACGGAGTTGGTGGCCTGGGAAGGCCCCGTCACGCTCGACGAAGGGCCGTTCCACCAGGGGCCGGCGCAGGTCACCCGCTGGGTGTGGCGCCGGCAGGCTTGAGGGCTAGGCCGAGGAAGGCCCCGGTGGCTCACTTGAGTTGGGCGCCGGTGGCGTCAAACACCTGCACGGTGATGGGGATGCCCTGACCCACGCTC
>JAGNPA010000340.1 GCA_017989885.1 Aquabacterium sp. | reverse complement strand
GAGTTGGTGTCGCGCTGCTCGCTGATCTCGCTGATGTACCAGTCGGCCGATGACGCCGAAACCTCGAACGCCGAGCACGTTGACATCCTCCAGGCCATTGAGGCGCGAGATGCCGAGCGCGCCGTGCAGTTGCTCCACGACCACCTGGCCGCCGTGGAGCGCCAATTGACCGAGCACCCCCGCACACCGGGCCTGGCCTCGCCTTCCGCGTCCACACCGAACTGATGCCATGACCGACGCCCCATACCCTCGCGATCTGATCGGCTACGGCCGCACACCCCCCCATGCGCAATGGCCCCAGGGCGCACGCATTGCCGTGCAGTTCGTGCTCAACTACGAAGAAGGCGGCGAGAACAGCGTGCTGCATGGCGATGCCGGCAGCGAGCAGTTCCTCAGCGAAATGGCCAACCCACCCGCCTTTGCCGACCGGCACCTGAGCATGGAGTCGATCTACGAATACGGCTCGCGCGTGGGCGTGTGGCGCATCCTGCGCGAGTTTGAGAAACGCGGCTGGCCCCTGACGGTGTTTGGCGTGAGCATGGCCCTGCAACGCCACCCCGAGCTGACGCGCGCCTTTGTCGAGCTGGGCCACGAAATCGCCTGCCACGGCTGGCGCTGGATCCACTACCAACAGATCGACGAGGCCACCGAGCGCGAGCACATGCGGATCGGCATGCAGATCATCGAAGAACTCACTGGCCAGCGCCCGCTGGGCTGGTACACCGGCCGAGACAGCCCCAACACGCGCCGCCTGGTGGCCGACGATGGCGGCTTGGTGTACGACAGCGACTACTACGGTGACGACCTGCCCTTTTGGACCACCGTGCAACGCACCGATGGCCAGAGCGTGCCCCACCTCATCGTGCCTTACACGCTGGACGTGAACGACATGCGCTTTGCCTTGCCCCAGGGCTATGCCCAAGGCGAAGACTTCTACACCTATCTGAAGGACACGTTCGATCTGCTCTATGCCGAAGGTGACCCCGACGGCGACAACGCCCCCAAGATGATGAGCGTGGGCATGCACTGCCGGCTGCTCGGCCGACCCGGTCGCTTCCGTGCCTTCCAACGCTTCCTGGACCACGTGGCCCGCCACGAGCACGTCTGGGTGTGCCGGCGCATCGACATCGCACGGCACTGGCAAGCCGTTCACCCTTTTCAAGCTTGAACCCCATGCTGGTCATCCCCAACCTCACGCTGGCTCAGCTCAACGACGCCGACCAGGCCCGCTTCACCGCGCTGCTCGACGGCATCTACGAGCATTCGCCCTGGATTGCCCAAGCCACCTGGGCGCAACGCCCGTTTCAGAGCCTGGCGCACCTGAAACACGCGCTGGCGCAGACCGTGCGCGAAGCCAGCGTCGAGCAGCAGCTCGACCTGATCCGCGCCCACCCCGAGCTGGCCGGCAAAGCGGCCATCGCCGGCCAACTCACCGCCGAGTCCAAGAGTGAGCAAAGCCAGGCCGGCCTCACCCACTGCAGCCCGGACGAATTTGCACGCCTGCAGCAGCTCAATGCCGACTACAAGGCTCGTTTCGGCTGGCCCTTCATCCTGGCTGTGCGCGGCCCCCGTGGCACCGGCTTGAGCCGCACGCAGATCATCGCCACCTTTGCGCGGCGCCTGCAGGCCCAGCCCGATGCCGAACGCGCCGAGTGCCTGCGCCACATCCACCGCATTGCCGAAATTCGCCTGAACGACAAGTTCGGCGCGCTGCCGGCTGAGGGCAACCAGATCCTCGACTGGGCCGACGCCCTGGCCGCCCACACCGAAGGCCAAGGCAGCAACGGGCTGGACGAGCGGCCACCGCTGACCCTCACCTACCTCACCCCGGCTCACCAGTCGGCGGCCACGCAGTTGCAGATCTGGATGCGGGCCTGCGGCTTTGACGAGGTCAAACTCGATGCCGTGGGCAACGTGGTGGGCGTGTACCACGGCAGCGAGCCTACCGCGGCGCGCCTGCTCACAGGCTCACACTATGACACTGTGCGCAACGGGGGTCGCTACGACGGCCGCCTCGGCATTCTGGTGCCCATGATGTGCGTGCAGACCTTGTTCCGATCCGGTCGGCGCCTGCGCCACGGCATCGAGGTGGTGGCCTTTGCCGAAGAGGAAGGCCAGCGCTTCCCCGCCACCTTCCTGGGCTCCAGCGCGCTGGTGGGCGACTTCCAGCCCGAATGGCTTGATCTGGTCGATGCCGACGGCATCACCCTGCGCAAGGCCATGACCGACGCCGGCCTGAGCGCCCAGCTCAAAGACATCGCGGCCCTCAAACGCGACCCGGCCCGCTACCTGGGCTTTGTCGAAGTGCACATCGAACAAGGCCCCGTGCTCAACGCGCGCGACCTGCCGCTGGGCATTGTCAGTGGCATCAACGGCAGCGCCCGCTTCACCGGCGAGGCCACCGGCGTGGCCTGTCATGCAGGCACCACGCCCATGCCCATGCGCCAGGATGCGGCCCTGGCCGTGGCCGAGATCGCCCTGTACACCGAGCGCCGCGCCCTGCAAGACCAGGACTCGCCGCATGGCCCATCCGTGGGCACCGTGGGGGTGATGCAGGTGCCGCAAGGCTCGGTCAACGTGGTGCCCGGCCGGTGTCAGTTCACCCTCGACCTGCGCGCCCCCACCAACCGCCAGCGCGACGAGCTGGTGGAAGACGTGGACGCCTTTGTGTACACCGTCGCCCGCCGTCGGGGCGTGGAGATCGAGCTCATCCAGAACCTGCAGGCGGCCGCAGCCCCGTCTGACCCGGCCTGGCGCGCCCGCTGGGAGGCCGCGGTCAGCAGCCTGGGCCTGCCTGTGTTCCACCTGCCCAGCGGTGCCGGCCACGATGCGATGAAGCTGCATCACATCCTGCCCCAGGCCATGCTGTTTGTGCGCGGTGGTCATGACGGCATCAGCCACAACCCGCTGGAAACCATCACCAACGACGACGCCCAACTCTGTGTGGACGCCTTCATGCACCTGCTCGACACACTCTGACCATGTCACCCACATCTGACGC